>JBBIMQ010000287.1:0-3879 GCA_037444345.1 Gemmatimonadota bacterium
CGTCTTGGGACTTCTCGCCGGCTGCGAGGCACTGGGGCCGCCTTCCCCACTGCCGCCTGGTGCCATCCTCATGAGCCCGCCTCCGTACTACCGGGACTGGTGGTCGCGCACCGAGTCCTGCTCCGCCCTTCGGGGCGACTTCAGCGCCATCGAGTGGTACCTGGTGCCGGACGCGGCGGTGTTCGAGACCGAGGATGGCCCCAAGGTGGGGCTCTGGACCCACTCCAGCGCGGGTCAGCGGATCGTTCTGGCCGGCCAGTACGCGGGCCACGAGCTGGTCGTGCGCCACGAGATGCTACACGCCCTGCTCGACCGCGGTGGCCACCCGGCGGAATACTTCCAGCACCGGTGCCGGTTGACGTGGGAGACCTGGGCCGGCGAATAGCTGGCGCCGGGAAACCGGGAGCGCTGGCACCTCGCTCCCGGCACGCCGCACCTCACCCGGACGCCGCGCGGCAAACCGCTCCCGCGGCCCGCGACCGGCGATCCCTGCCCTGTACCGCGGCTAGGGGTCGAGGACGCGGGTCGGCAAGGGCCGGTCGGTATTCGTCCCGTCGCCGAGCTGGCCCAGCAGGTTGTCCCCCCAGCAATAAGCGGCTCCGCTCGCCGTGAGGCCGCAGGTATGGAGCGATCCCGCCGCGATCGAGGTGAAGCCTGACACCCCTGAGGGCAGGGCCACCGCGACCGGGGCCTGGCGGTTCAGGGTGGTCCCGTCGCCGAGCTGGCCGTTGTTGTTGAACCCCCAGCAAAAAACCTGGTTGGAGGCGGTGCGGGCGCAGGTGTGGCCCTCGCCCACGGCGAGCTGGACCACGGAGGTGAGCCCCGGGACCTGGACCGGCACCAGGCTGGCGAACGGCAGGGTGTCGTTCGGCGGCGGTGGCGGCGCCGTGGTGGCGGTGTCGCGCCCCAGCCGGCCGTTCTCGTTGTCGCCCCAGCAGTAGACGGTTCCCCCCGTGGCGATGCCGCAGGCGTGGGTCACACTGGCGGCGACCTGGGTGAAGGTGAGCCCGCCTGCCACGGTGGTGGGCGTGAGGCGCTGGGTTCTGGTACCGTCGCCGAGCTGGCCAGCGGCGTTGAGCCCCCAGCAGCGGCCGGTACTGTTGAACTGGGTCCCGCAGGAGAAGAACACGCCGGCGCTCACCTGGGCGAACGGCAGGGCGCCGATTGCGAGCGGGGTGGTCCGGGCGCTGCTGGAGGTGTTGCCGTTGCCGAGCTGCCCGTAGGAGTTGCTTCCCCAGCAATACAGCTGCTGGTTGCCGGCCACCCCGCAGGTATGGGGTTCGAGGGCCAGCGAGAGGGCGAGACTCGCGAAGCTTACCCCCCCCTGGACCGCCGTCGGCACGGACTGGAGGTTCGTGTTCCCCACGCCGAGCTGCCCCTTGAAGTTGGCGCCCCAGCACCAGGCGGCCCCGCTCGGGGTGAGGCCGCAACTGTATCCGCGCCCCGCGGCCACCGCCTGGAAGGTCGTGGTCCCGCTGGCGCGGTGGGGCCGGGTGCGTGGCGTGGTGGTGCCGTCCCCCAGCTCGGAGGTGGTGTTGTCGCCCCAGCAGTAGGGGATGCCGTCCACCGTGGTAGCGCAACTGTGTTCCGCGCCGGTGGCGACGCTGGCCACCACGAAACTCGGGTTGGCATCGAACTGCACTGGCGGGAAGCCGCTCACGGTGGCGGTCACCGTGTTGGTGGTCACGGTGGAGCCCAGGATCCAGCTCCCCAGGGTCGCGATCCCCTGCGCGTCGGTCGTCTGGTTGGGCCCGGTGATGCTGCCGCCGCCCGCCGCGAGTGCGAAGGTGACGCTCACGCCCGCCACGGGGTTGTTGCTCATGTCTCGCACCAGGACCGACGGGAGCGACGGGGCCGCGATCCCCACCCGTCCGGTCTGGCTCACCGGCGCGTTGGCGACCACGCTGGCCGGCGGGCCCGCCGCGACGGTGATGGGCGCCGAGTTCACCCCGCCGTAGCCCGACGCCGTGAAGGTGATCGTGTAGGTTCCGACGGCGCCGGTAAAGGCCAGGTCGCTGAACGTGGCGACGCCGCTCGCGTCGGTGTTCACGGTGGTCGTCCCGCCCAGCGTGATGCCGGCTGGTCCTCCCGTGATCTGCGCGGTGATGGCGACGTTGGATGTGGGATCCGGGTTCCCGCCCGCGTCCACGAGCCGCACCACCGGCTGCACCGCGAGCTGGTTCCCGTTCACCACCGATCCGCTGGGCTCCGTCACCATCGCGAGGTTGGAGCCCGGGCCGGGTGCCAGGGAGAAGGAGGCCGAGGTCACGCTGAGCGAGCCCGAGGTGAAGCGGAGCGCCTTGGTCCCGGCGATCCCGGTGATGGAAAGGTCGGTCCACGACGCGAGCCCGGTGGCGGGGTCGGTGGTGACCGTGGGGGTGCCGTTGAGGGTGCCCCCGCCGAAGGCCAGGGCAGCGGTGATGGTGCCGGTGGGCGAGATCACGACGTTCCCGAAGCCGTCCAGGCGGCGCACCACCGGCTGGTCGGGGAACACGACGCCGGCCTGGGCACCGCCGCTCGCCGGCTGCGCCACGATGTCGAGCTGCTGGGGCGCTCCGGGGGTGCCGGTGGCGGTAAAGACGACCGGGCTTCCGGCGAGGCCCGTGGCCGCGGCGGTGAGCGTGTAGGGTCCCGCCACGGTGCCCAGGGTCCAGCTTCCCACCGCGGCGAGGCCGGTGACCCCGGTGGTGGGCGTGGCTCCGGTCACCGAGGCACCGCCCCCCGTGGCGAAGGTCACCAGCACACCAGCCACCGGGTTGCCGCTCGTGTCGGTCACCAGCACCGCAGGCGGCTGGGCCACCGCGGTGCCCACGGTCGCGCTCTGGTTGTTGCCGGAACTCGCCGCGATGAACCGGGCGGGCCCCGGGGTCAAGGTAAAGGACAGCGAGGCGCCCGGGGTCAGGGGCGAGCCCGCGATCGAGCCGTCGAACCGGAGGCTTCGCGCGCCGACCAGGCCGGTGATCGCGAGGTCGGTGAAGTCGGCCGCACCGGTCGCGTCGGTGGCGACCGTGACGGTGCCGCTCAGGGTCCCGCCACCGCTCGCGATGGCTGCGGTGACCGCAACCCCGGCCTGGGCCACGTCATTTCCGAACTGGTCCCGGAGCTGCACCCGCGGCTGGGGCACGATCGGCCGGGTGTTCACCGCGCTGGTGGTCCCGGGCTGCCGGGTGACGACGAGCCGGGTCGCAGCGGCCGCCACCGCCGAGGCCGTGAAGGTCACCGGGGTGAGACCGGCCACCGTGGCCGTGAGGCGGTTGTTCCAGGTTCCCGCGGTCGTGCCGAGGATCCAGCTCCCCACCGTGGCGACCCCGGACTGGCCGGTCACCGCGCTGGCGCCGGAAGCGGAGCCGCCGCCCGCGGCCACCGCGAAGGTGACCGTGATGCCCGGCACCGGATTCCCGCTCTGGTCGGTGACCAGCACGCTGGGCGCGGGCACCAGGGCTCCGCCCACGGTCCCGCTCAGCGAGTCGGCGGACGCCTTGGCGAGCGCGGTGGCCGGCCCGGGGGTGAGGGTGAGCGGCCCCGACCGGAGCGGCGGCAGGCCGGTCGCGCTGAAGCCCAGAATCCGCTGCCCCACCTGGCCGGTGATCGAGAGGTTGCTGAAGGCCGCAGCCCCGGTGGCGTCCGTCGGAACGGCGGTGGTGCCGCCCAGCGTGCCCCCCCCCGAGTCAATGGCGGCCGTGATGGTGAGGCCGGCCTGCGGGCTCGGGTTGCCGTACTGGTCGCGGAGCTCGACGACCGGCTGGGTCGGCAAGGGCGATCCATTGGCCGAGCTGGCGGAGGGGGGAGTCTTGAAGCCCAGCGCCGCGGGTGTCCCCGGGGTCCCGGTGGCCGTGAAGGTAACCGGCGAGAGTCCCGGCACGGTGGCGCGAAGCTGAT
>JBBIMQ010000288.1:0-3866 GCA_037444345.1 Gemmatimonadota bacterium
CGCCGGCGGCCGCCACCAGGCGCTCGTGTTCGCCGCGGGTGACGTGGGTCGAGCCGGCAAACGCCAGCCGGCGAAAGAGCTGGGCCAGCCCGGCCCGGCCGGGCGGGTCGTACCGCGATCCGGCGAAGACCCAGAGGTTGACGGCCACGACCGGTGCCGCCGAGTCAGGCGCGAGGACGACATCGAGCCCGTTGGGCAGGGTGAAGCGTTCGAAGGCGACCGGACCCGGGGCCTGGCCCGCCAGGGGGACCGCGGCCGCGGCGATCAGGCAGAGGACGGCAAGCCGCATCGGGGCGAAAGATCAGGAAGGCGGGAAAGTAGCCGAGCCCGGCACGGCGCGGGAGCCGGCCCTCAGCACCGGTCGCGTCCCAGGACGACGCGAATCCGGTCGGGATAGTTTCCGCAAATGCCGTCCACGCCCAGGGTGATGAGGCGGGCGATCTCGCTTTCCTCGTTGGCGGTCCAGGCGATGATCCGGAAGCCCGACCCGTGGACCAGGCTCACGAGGTCGGCGTCCACCAGCCCGGTCTCCATCCACAGGGTGTCAGCGCCGGTGGCCCGCAGCACCGCAAGGGTGTCCAGCAGGTAGGACGCCAGGAGCACCCCGCGCCGCAGGCCCGGCCGCCTGGCCCCCAGCCGGGCGACGATCCGGTGATCGAAGCTGTGCACCGCGTAGCGGGCGGGTTCGGGACCGGCCTCCAGGACGGCGAGGAGTCGCTCATCCCACCGCGAAGGGAGTGTCTTGAGCTCCACCCACACGTCGAGCCCGGCGAGGAGGGCGAGCGCCTCGGCCAGGGTCGGCAGCGGCTCGCCGTTGGCCAGGCGGTGCTGGCGCGCAGCGCGACCGTCCAACGCGGCGATCGGCCCGAGCCCCGGGATCGCCGGGTCGTGATGGACCACGAGCTCGCCGTCAGCGCAGGCGTGCACGTCAAGCTCCACCCCGTGCGCCCCCAGCGCGATCGCCTGCCGGAACGCCGCGGGCGAGTTCTCGAGCGCATGACCGCTGGCGCCGCGGTGGGCGATCACCTGGCAAGCGGGGCGCATCGGCTCACGGAGCGGCGTCCTCGGTGGCCTCGACGATCATTGCGATCCCCTGGCCCACGCCGATGCACATCGTGGCCAGCCCGTAGCGGCCGCCGGTGCGCCGCAGCGCATGGACCAGCGTGGTCAGGATGCGGGCCCCGCTCGCGCCCAGCGGATGACCCAGGGCGATGGCGCCGCCGTAGATGTTCACCCTGGCGGGATCCAGCTCGAGCTCGCGGATACAGGCGATGGTCTGGGCCGCGAAGGCCTCGTTGAGTTCCACCAGGTCGAGGTCGCGCGCGCGGAGGCCGGCCCGCGCGAGCGCCTTCCGGGTGGCGGGGACCGGCCCGAGCCCCATCACGGAGGGATCCACGCCGGCCACCGCAGCCGACACGATGCGGGCGAGCGGCCGCAGCCCCAGCTCGCCGAGCGCTTCCTGGCCCACGACACTGACCGCGGCGGCCCCGTCGTTGATGCCGCTCGAACTCCCCGCCGTCACCGTCCCGTCGGGGGCGAAAGCCGGCTTGAGCCGGGCCAGGCTCTCGACGGTCACGCCGGGGCGGGGATGCTCGTCAGCGCACACCAGCACCGGCTCGCCGTCCTTTCCGGGCACCGGCACCGGGACCAGCTCCTCGGCGAACACGCCCCGCGCGATCGCTTCCTGGGCCCGCCGCTGACTCTCGGCGGCGAACTCGTCCTGCTCCCGGCGGGTGATCCCGTACTGGCGGGCCACCCGTTCCGCCGTCTCGCCCAGCGGGATGGTCCAGTCCCGTGGGAGCCGAGGGTTCGTGAACCGCCAGCCCACCGTGCTGTCGGCGATCGGCGGCGGAGTGCGGCTCCAGGGAGTGCCTGACTTGAGCATGCCATACGGTGCTCTGGTCATGCTCTCGACGCCGCCGGCCACGAACACCTCCCCTTCGCCGGCCCGCACCGCCTGCGCCGCCGAAACGATGGCCTGGAGCCCGGACCCGCAGAGCCGGTTGACGGTCTGGCCGGGGATCGAGACCGGCAGCCCGGCGAGCAGCAGCGCCATCCGGGCCACGTTGCGATTGTCCTCGCCAGCCTGGTTGGCACACCCCAGGATGACGTCCTCGATCCGCTCCGGTGGGATCCCGGCGCGGGCGACCAGAGCCTGGATGGCGACGGCGGCCAGGTCGTCGGGACGCACCTCGGCCAGCGCGCCGCCGGCGCGGCCTACCGGAGTCCGCACCGCGGCGGTGAGGTATACCTGGGTCATGGTAGCCGGATCGGCGCGGGCGAGGACGGGACCCGGGTGTCGGAGACCAGGCCGTGGAGGAAAATCGCCGCCATCTGGTCGCCCAGCTCCTCGGGGGTGACGGGCCCGGTCGGCTTGTACCAGGTGTAAATCCAGTTGATCATGCCGAAGGCACTCCACACCGCCGCGAGGTGACCCACTCGGGGCGAGGGCAGCCGGTCCACCAGTTCCGCAAGAATGGCGACGTACTCGCGCTTGCGCTGCACCACCTGCTGGCGCATCGTGCCGCCAAGCTGCTCGGCTTCGTGGGAGAGGACCTTCATCTCGTGCATGTGGCCAGCAAAGAACACCACGTGGTGCTTGATGAAGGCGGCGATCTGGGCCTCCACCCCCTGGGCCCGGGCCACCGCCTCCCGGGCGCCCGCGATCACTTTCTCGAAGCAGCGATCCTGAATGAGGAACAGGAGCTCCTGCTTGCTCCCCACATAATGGTAGATCCCGGCCAGGCTCATCCCGCTGGCGCGGGACAGATCACGCATCGAGGTGGCGTGAAAGCCTCGCTCGGCAAAGGTGCGGGCGGCGGTGCTGAGGAGGAGCTGGAGTCGGCGGTCGAAGGAGCGCACGCGTGGTCGAACGAACGTTCGGGGCGAAGCTATGGCCCGAGCAGTTGTTGGTCAAGGCTTAACATAACGGGGTCCCCCTCGTCTTTCCTTCAGCATGACTGAGCCGGCCGCCACGGCTGCGGCGAACCCGTCGGACGCCGAACTGGTGCAGGCCTACCAGCGGGGCGATGAGCGCGGGGCGACGGAACTGGTGCTCCGTCATGCCCGGGCGGTCGCGCGGTTTCTGGCCGGGGCCGGGGCCGACCCGGCCGACCTGGAGGATCTGGTGCAGGAGACCTTTCTTCGCGCCTTCCGGGCCGCGCGCCGCTGGCGGGGCGAGGCAAGTTTCCGGACCTGGCTGCTTGCGATCGCACGCAACCGGCTCCGGGATCACCACCGCCGCCATGGCAGGCGGCGGGTCCTACCCCTGGAGGAAGCCGATGCCCTGGCGCACGACGACCCGGCCGCCGCGCTGGAAGCGCGGGACCTGGGGGCCCGGCTGGAGCACCAGCTCGCCCGGCTGCCCCGGCTCCAGCGCGAGGTCTTCCTGCTGCGGGCCCAACAGGGGCTCGATTATCAGGCGATCGCCGAAGCCCTGGGGACGACACCCGGGGCGGCCCGGGTACACTACCATCACGCCGTGAAGCGGTTGAAGGAGCTCGTCACCTGATGCGCTGCGAGGACCTTGCGGATCGAATGCCGGCGGTGGCGCACGGCCAGGTCCGGTGGACGGCACCCGAGCTGGCTCACCTGAGTGCCTGTCCCGACTGCGCAGCCACCTGGCAAATCGTTCAGGCCGCTCCGGAGATCGGCGCCCAGGCGGCGGCTCGACTCGATCCGGCGAGGCTGGCGGGAGAGGTGCAGGCGGGGCTTCGCGCGACCCGATGGACGCGCCTGGCCTGGTGGGCGGGCCTGGCCGCTGCGGCGGCCGTGGCCATCCTGCTCTGGCGCGGTGGCCTGGAGCGGGCGGCCGGGCCGGCACAGGTGGCCAGCGGATTCGTCCTGCCGCTTGCGGAACTCGACGG
>JBBIMQ010000289.1:0-3866 GCA_037444345.1 Gemmatimonadota bacterium
CCTGCTCTTCAAGGGCACCCCGCGGCACCCGAACATCCCGCAAGAGCTGACCGAGCACGGCGCCCGGCCCAACGGTACCACCTGGTTCGACCGCACCAACTACTTCGAGACCGTCACGGCGAGCGACACCAACCTGATCTGGGCTCTCGACCTCGAGGCCGATCGGATGGTGAACAGCTTCGTGGCGAAGAAGGACCTGGAGTCCGAGTTCACCGTGGTCCGGAACGAGTTCGAGGCGGGCGAGAACGCCCCCTTCGGGGTGTTGATGGAACGAGTCTTCTCCACTGCCTACCTCTGGCACAACTACGGCAAGTCCACCATCGGCGCCCGCTCGGACATCGAGAATGTCCCGATCGAGCGCCTCCAGGCCTTTTACAAGAAGTATTATCAGCCCGACAACGCCGTCCTCGTCGTGGCCGGCAAGTTCGACCCGGCCCGGACCCTCCGGCTCATCGAGCAGAAGTTCGGCCGGATTCCGCGCCCGCGGCGAGATGGCGCAATGAAGATCTGGCCCACCTACACCCTCGACCCGGTGCAGGACGGCGAGCGGAACGTGACGCTCCGCCGGGTAGGTGACGTGCAGGTGATCATGGCTGCCTATCACGTCCCGCCGGGTACCCACCCGGACTTCGCGGCCGTTGACATCCTGGCGGAGGTCCTGGGCGACGAGCCGTCGGGCCGGCTGTACAAGGCGCTGGTGGAGACCCGGAAAGCGGCGAGCGTGGGCACGTTCGCATTCCAGCTCAAGGAGCCGGGCCTGCTCCTGGCCTGGGCCCAGCTTCGCAAGGAGGACAACCTCGACAGCGCCTGGGCGGCGATGCGGGCCGCGCTGGCCGAGGTGGTGAGCCGTGCGCCGAGCGGGGAGGAGGTGGACCGGGCGCGGGCCAAGCTTCTCAAGAACATCGAGCTCAACCTGAACCGCTCCGACCGGGTGGGGCTGGAGCTCTCCGAGTGGGCCTCGATGGGCGATTGGCGGATGCTCTTCGTTCACCGGGACCGGCTGCGGCAGGTGACCGCGGACGACGTGGCCCGTGTCGCGGCTGCCTATCTCAAGCCCTCGAATCTCACCACCGGCACGTTCGTCCCGACCCCGGCGCCGGACCGGGCGGAAATCCCGCCGGCGCCTGACATCGCTGCGGTGGTCAAGGACTACCTGGGCGACACGGCGCTCGCCGAAGGGGAGGTCTTCGATCCCTCGCCGAGTGACGTGGAGGCGCGGACGGTGCGCTCGACCCTCCCCGGCGGCCTCAAGCTCGCCCTCCTCTCCAAGAAGAACCGCGGCGGGGCGGTCAACCTGAGCCTCACGCTCCGCTTCGGGTCGCTGGAAGCCGTGCGGGGCCTCAGCACCGCGGCCGATCTCGGCGCCGACATGTTGCTGCGGGGAACCACCACCAGGACCCGCCAGCAGCTCGAGGACGAGTTCGACCGGCTCAAGACCCGGGTGTCGGTGTCCGGCAGCGCCACCTCGGTGCGGGTCGACCTGGAGACCACTCGACCCAACCTGGGCCCGGCGCTCAGACTCCTGGGCGAGGTGCTCCGGCAGCCGGCCTTCGATCCCAAGGAGTTCGAGGAACTCAAGCGCCAAGACCTGGCCCAGCTCGAGGAGCAGAAGTCGGATCCGATCGCTCTGGGCTCGAACGCGTTCAACCGGTATCTCAACCCCTATCCGCAGGGCGACCCCCGCTACGTGCCGAGCCTGGACGAGCAGGTGGCGGCATACACCGCAGCCACTCTGGAGGAGACGCGCCGCTTCTACGCCGACTTCTACGGCGCGAGCAACGGCGAGCTCGCGGTGGTGGGCGACTTCGACCCCGAGGAGGTGAGGCAGGTCGCCGCGGGACTCTTCGGCTAGTTGCGGAGCCCCCGGCCGTTCGAACGGGTCCCGCAGGAGTATCAGGAGGTGGCGCCGACCGCGATCAGCATCGAGACGCCTGACAAGGCCAACGCCTTCTTCCTGGCAGGGCTCAACTTGAAGCTTCGCGACGACGACCCCGATTACCCGGCTCTGGTTCTGGGCAACTACATGCTGGGCGGCGGCTTCCTGAACTCGCGCCTGGCCGTGCGCATTCGGCAGAAGGAAGGGATCAGTTACGGGGTGGGCTCGGGGCTCTCGGCGGGTTCGCTGGACCGGAGCGGGACCTTCACGGCCTACGCCATCTACGCGCCGGAGAACGCCGGCCGGCTCGAGGCCGCCTTCCGCGAGGAGCTCGACAAGGTGCTCCGAGAGGGTTTCGGCGAGCTGGAGACGCAAAAGGCCAAGGAGGGGTGGCTCCAGTCGCGGAACGTCACCCGCTCGCAGGACAACGCCCTGGCGGGCCAGCTGGCCAGCTACCTCTTCCTGGACCGGACCCTGGCCTGGGACGCGGCCCTGGAGCAGAAGGTCGCGGCCCTCACCCCGGCTCAGGTCCACGAGGCGATGGCGCGCCACATTGATCCGGCCCGGCTCGTGGTGGTGAAGGCGGGCGATTTCGCCAAGCACAAGACCGCGCCACCGGCTGGCCCGTGATACCACCCGGCCGGTGAGTTTACCTGGCTCCGGCCCGGCGGATCGGGGAGAGGCAAACGCCGGGGGCCGGTCAGGGGCCCGAGCCCCCCCGTTGGGGGCCCACCGTCCGGGCCGCTCCCGGCGGCTATCTTGGACTCATGTCGCTCGTGACCCGTTTCGCCGGCCACCTCCGCTCCCTGGACCTCGCCCCCGGGCGGGCGCTGGTGGCCGTTTCCGGCGGGCCGGATTCGGTGGCCCTGCTGGACCTGCTCTGGCGGAGCCGGGCGGAGCACGGTCTCGAGCTGGTGGTGGCCCACGCCGACCACGGCATCCATCCCGAGAGCGCGGCCGTCGCGCGCCGGGTGGAGGCGCTGGCCCGTGCCTACGACCTTCCGGTCGTGGTGGAGCGGCTCGGACTGGGCCCCGGAACCAGCGAGACGCGGGCCCGCGAGGCGCGCTACGAGTGGCTCGGCGCCCTGGCACGGCGAACCGGGGCGCGGTACGTCCTCACCGCCCACCACGCCGGCGACCAGGCCGAGACCGTGCTGCTCCGGGTGCTGGGGGGGAGCGGGCCGGCCGGGCTGGCCGCGATGAGTGCCGTGAGCCCGCTGCCGCCCGGCCTCTGCTCGCCGCGACAGGTTGATCCGACCCGATATCCGGGCCGGCCGGGCTCGGCGGTGGGGGAGGAAGGGGAACCGCCGGCACTGGCGGGGAAGACGCCGGAGCCGGCGTCCCCCCGGCCGGAGGGGGGGGGGGCAACCCCGGGGCCCAGGATCGAGCCGGCCCCTTACCACGTGCGGCCGCGCCTTCCCTTTAGCAAGGGTCTGCACCGGCGCCACCTGGCCGAGCACGGTCTCACCGGATGGCACGACCCGGCCAACCTCGATCCGGCCCACCTTCGCTCCTGGGTGCGCGCCGAACTCCTGCCCGCCATCCGAAAGCGACTCCCTGATGTGGATCGGAGGCTCCGGCGGCTGGCTCGCCAGGCGCGGCTGGCGCGCACCGCCTGGGACCAGGTGCTGGACCTGGTCCCAGGCCTCGATCCGGCGGGGGAGCCCGGCGCGGCTTCCCTGGATCGCGCGGCGCTGTACGCGCTTCCTCGGGAACTCCGCCTCACCCTGCTCGTGGCGCTGGCGCGCCGGGCTGGGTGTCTGGTCGGGCCGGTTCGCGCGGCGCGGGCGCTCCGCGCCTTGCGCCACGCCGGGTCGGGCGCCAGCGCCGATCTGGGACGGGGCTGGCGGCTGGAGTGCGCCCACGGCCGGCTCCGCGTCGTGGCACCGCCGAGCGCGCCCGAGCCGGAACCGATCCCGCTCGAGGGCGCGCGAGGCGAGGCCGAATGGGGAGGGTGGCGGGTGGCGTGGCAGATCGAGCCCGCCCCGCC
>JBBIMQ010000290.1:0-3865 GCA_037444345.1 Gemmatimonadota bacterium
CACCCGGCCTCCTGAAATCATCCCCCTCGTCGCGCAGGTTCATCAGAAAGGCGGATACGAGTGAGGGAGGTACACCTGGCCCATCTGCGTCGCCACGTTCGGATCGGTGACGTAGAGCCGGAGGTAGCCCGGGATCCCGTATCCGAAGCAGCTCGGATTGTTCTTGTGGGTATCCCAGAGACCCCACACCTCGTACACCCCGGGCGGCGGGAGGATCGAGGGATCCCAGTACAGCGTGACGGGTTCCTCCTGGCAGCCTTGGGCCTGACCCTGCCAGACCAGTTGGGTGACCCGGCCCTGCACCGAGCTCGGGAGGATCTGGATGTTCATTCAGACGTAGCCGTTCACGTCCACCAGACCGAAAAGATCCTGATTGTCGAGCGGGTCGAGGAACTGGATCACCGGCACCGGCGGAGGCGCCACCACCTTGACGTTGACGGACGCCTGCGCCTGCTGGCCGTAGTTGTCCGACACCGTGAGGGTGATGGTGCGGGGTCCCGGCGTTCCGAACATCACCCCTGTCGGGGCATAGCCGGTCTTGGGCAGGTTGTCGCTCTGGTCGCCGGTGGTCCAGGTGTAGGTGAGCACCTTCCCGGAGAGCCAGTGATCGGCTAGCAGGCCGTTGTTGTACGCGATCCCCTGGACGAACGAGTCGCCCGGCTGGGGCTTGAGGATCACCGCCGGCGGCGGCCTGTTGACCAGCGTGAAGGTGACGCTCGCCTGGGCCGTGGCGCCATCCAGGTCCGTGGCCACCGCCATCACCGTCCAGGTGCCAGGGAACGGGAACGAGTAGGTCGTGGTCGCCCCGCTGGCCACCGGCTGGCCGTTCTCGTACCAGGTGACGCTGCAGCAGAGGTTGCCGTCTTCGAGGTCGCTCACGCTGGCCTGAAGGTCCGTTCCGGGCAACAGATTGAGGTCGAAGTCGAGCGTCGCGGAAGCGGTGGGATAGGTGATGAAAATCGAGGGCGGATGGTTGTCCCGGAACCCGAAAAAGCCCACCCCCTGCCCTCCTCCCGCGAGGACCCCGGCTTCATGATTGAACCGGTACCCCGAGAGCTTGGCTTGGCCGAAATAGAAGCTCGGCACCTGGTAGGAGTCCAGGAAACTCGCGAACCCCAACACCGGAACGCTCTGATTCGGCCCGACCCAGGTGCCGTCGAACCGGCCGGTCGAGGTGTCCGCCGCCGTGACGCGCAGCGTACCCCAGGTTCCGTTGTAGTTCAGTTTCCAGGTGCCGAGATAGGCGGCAGCACCCGCGCGGTTGGGGCTCGGGCTCGGCACGTACGGCACCCGGCTCCGGACCGCGTAGAAGCCATACGTTTTCCCGTCCCGGTTGTCCACCACGGTACCCGCCAGGTGGAGCCGGTCGAGCCGCTGGATCGCCTGGTTCACGTCGCCCACGAGCACGCCGGTGAAGTGGAGGCCGGCCAGCTCGTCGTAGGCCCGGGTGCCAGTGTTGGACCAGTCAATGTAGAACTCGATCTGGTTGCCGTTGATCGTCCCGTTCACTCGGCGGGGCTGGTTGTCAGGGCCGTAGTAGGTACCGAGCCGCCGATCGGCGCTCCCGACACCGGGGCTCAGCTTCGAGGGGTCGAGCCAGCCCGGCACGTGATAGATGTCCAGCACCCCCTGCCACCCGTCGTGGTCCAGGTTCCAGCGACCCAGGAACATCTGCTCGGCCGGCGGCGGCGAGTTCGGCGCCGCCACCGCCGTCACGATCGCCGCTGCGGTGATCCGCCCCTGGCCCTTGCTGGCGTCGTTGTAATCGGTGACCCAGCTGTAGCTGAACCAGCCGTAGCCGCCGTTCGCCCACCCGGTGCCCCAGGAGTTCTTCACCAGGAACGCCTGGAGGGAATCGGTGTAGCCCACCATGAGCATGGCGTGACTGTCCCAGGTGGTGTCTCCGGGCAACCAGATGGTGCTCTCGGTATTCCTCTTGTCTCTGGTGAGATCAACGGCGAAGGCGATTTCATGGCCGGCGGCGAGCTGGGTCTTGTACCAGTCCACCGAGACCAGGTCGCTCGGCGAGGCGAACGACACCTGGGTCGGCCGGTAGCGGGCGGCCGCCTGGGCCTGGAGCGGGAGCATGGTCGCCGGCCAGCTAACGGGAATTTGGTAGAAAACGAGCGTGTCGCTCAGGTTGAAATCACTCGCGGCCCGCTGCGGACTGTTGCCGTCGAGGAATGGCACGTCCCCCTGCTGGGCCGTGTTTTCCCAGTCGGCGGCACCCACGTAGGGCAGCTTGGTCTCTTCGGGAATCCCGGCCAGTCCCCTGGCAAGATGCTCCAGATTGTACGACACCGATCCCGATCCCCAGGTCACCACGTGGTTCTCCATCGCCGCGGCGGGCTGGAGCGTGCCTTCGTCCAGCCGGGTGAGGCGGATGAGACGCCAGGCGTACTCCTCGGAGAGGTCGAGGGAAAGCCCGTAGGCGTGCTTGTAGGTCGCCTCGATCGCGGCCACCGCCGCGAAGATGGTGCAGGTCCGCCGCGAGCTTTGATCTCGAACCGGCGTCTGGAAGGGCCGGAGGTCCACGCTGCTCGGCCCGGAGAAACTGGCTCCGGTCACTCCGGCCGGCGTCCCGGCCGCCGCCCTCAGGCCCTGGTCCCACTGCTTCCGTTCCGCGATGGGATCGAGGAACACCAGACGCCCATCCGACAGTTTGAACCCATGCTTGCCATCCACCACGACCGGCGCCTGAATCCCCGGCCCCACGCTGTCGGTGAATTGGGTGCCGCCTCCTCCTCCACCGCCGCCGGGACCGGTGCTGTCCCGGTGGCAGGCCAGGGCGAGCAACACCAGCACGGCTCCTCGGGGAAGCGTCGAGAAACGAGACTCTTGCTGTTTCTGCACGGTTCCCTCCTGCAATTCACTCCCTTGCCTTCGCCCATTCGCCGTGGCGGGGCATGGCGGCTCGATAGGCGGACCTGGGTGGAGAGCTACGAGAGGGAGGTCTCCCGGATGCCTCCGGGCCCGTCTCTTGTGAGGAGACGGGGACTTTCGTAGGCTTGACCGGGTGCGATCTCGCGGGCATCGAGGGCCGTGATCCGACTTCAACTCCTTGGCCCGTTGTCACTTACCGGGCCGGACGGGCCGGACGTCAAGGCCGTGCTGGCCCAGCCCAAGCGCCTGGCGCTGCTCGCCTACCTTGCCTGCCAGGCTCCCCGCGGGCTGGCGCGGCGCGACGTGCTGGCGGCGATGTTCTGGCCCGAGCTGGACCAGCACGCCGCTCGGAAGGCGCTGCGCCAGTCGCTCTGGGTGCTTCGGAGCCACCTCGGCGCCGCGGCGCTGGTGGCGCGCGGGGACGACGACGTGGGTCTTGCGACCGACTAGGTCTCCTGCGATGTGCCCGAGTTCGAGCACGCCTTCGAGGCGGGGCGAGCCGAGGAGGCCCTCGAGCTCTATCGCGGAGATCTGCTCGCCGGGTTCTATCTGCCCGGCGGATCGGCGGAATTCGAGCGGTGGCTGGAGGAGGAGCGGGCGCGGCTCCGGAGCCTGGCGCAGCAGGCGGCCTGGCAGCTGGCCGAGCGGGCGGAGCAGAAGCGAGCCAGTGCCGCCGCGATCATCTGGGCCCGCCGCGCGGCAGCGCTGGCGGGGGATGACGAGACCGCTCTGCGCCGCCTGCTGCGGCTTCTCGATCGGGCGGGCGATCGGGCCGGCGCGTTGCGGGCCTATGAGTCGGTTGCGAGGCGGCTCCAGGCGGAGTTCGGCGAGCCGCCCTCGCCCGAGACCCGGGCGCTGGTGGAGGAACTCCGGCGGCGTGAGGTGCCGCGGCCCGGGCGGCCCACCCCCGCGGCGTCGCCCCGCCCTCCCGCGCCACGTCCCGCGCTGGAGGCGCCGCGAGCTCCGGCGCCAGAACCCCCCG
>JBBIMQ010000291.1:0-3862 GCA_037444345.1 Gemmatimonadota bacterium
CCCGGACGGGGCGGTGCTCGATTCGGCGAGCCCGGCTCTGGCGCGGGCCCGAGGCGAGGCGCGTCAGGCGCGGGACCGCCTGATCCAGCGGCTGGAGGCGATCCTCCGGGAGCTGGGCCTGGAAGGCGGGGTGACGCTGCGGGAGGGCCGCTATGTCATCCCGGTGCCGCGCGAGCTGCGCCGCCGCCCGGACGGTATCGTCCACGGGGAGTCGGCGAGCGGCGCCACCCTGTTTCTCGAGCCGGCCTCGGCAATCCCGCTCGGCAACGCGCTGCGAGAGGCCGAGGCCCGGGCGGATCGGGAAGCGTTGGCGGTCCTCCGCGAGCTGACCGAGCTCCTCCGCCCGCTCGCCGGGGCGATCGCCGAGGCCCACGAGATGTGCGTGGCGGTGGACGATCTTGCCGCGCGCGCGCGCTACGCCGTCCAGGTGGGCGGACACCGCCCCGAGGTGGCGCCGGCGCCGGCGAGCCTCCACCTCGTGTCCGTCAGGCACCCGCTCCTGCTCGACCGGGCCGGCCCTGGGAGCGTGGTGCCGTTCGACCTCACCCTGGACCCGGACGAGCGGACCGTCATCCTGAGCGGCCCCAACACCGGGGGCAAGACGGTGCTGCTCAAGGCGGTGGGGCTGGTCTCGCTGCTGGTCCAGTGCGGGGTGATCCCGCCGGTGGGCCCGGGCAGCCGGGTCCCGATCTTCCAGCGCGTGTTCGCCGACATCGGCGACCGCCAGTCCATCGCGGCCAGCCTCTCCACCTTCAGCGCGCACTTGGTGGTCCTCCGGGAGGTGCTGAGCACCGCCGGCCCGACCACGCTCGTGCTACTCGACGAGATCGGCGGGGGGACCGACCCCTCGGAGGGAGCAGCCCTGGCCGCGGCCGTGTTGCTGGCCCTGACCCGGTCAGGGGCCACGACCCTGGCCACGACTCACCTGGGCGCCCTCAAGGAGCTGGCCGGCCGGGAGTCGGGGATCGTCAACGCCTCGCTCCAGTTCGAGGCCGCGACGCTCGAACCCACCTATCGGCTGGTCAAGGGCGTCCCCGGTCGCTCCTACGGACTGGCCATTGCCCGCCGGCTGGGGCTCCCCGCCGCGGTGCTGGCCGATGCGGAGACCCGGGTGCCCGCCGCCGAGCGGGTGCTCGACCAGCTCCTCGCCGGGGTCGAAGAGCGGGCCCGGGAGCAAGCCGCCCGCGACCGAGCGCTCGAGGCCGAAGCGGCGCGGCTCGCCCTGGAGCGGGCCAGGCTGGAGCGGGAGGCGTACGAGCAGCGGGAACAGGCTCGAGAGCTGGCCCGAGAGCGGCGCGAGCTGGAACGCGAGGGCCGGAGCGCCGCGCGGAAATACCTACTGGAGGCCCGGCAACTGGTCGAGCGGGCGATCGCCCAGGCCCGCGAGGCCAGGGACGAGGCGGCAGCCAGGGCGGCACGCCGAATGGTCGAAGAGGCGGCAGAGGCCGAAGCGCGCGCCCTGCAGGAGGGACCCCGGGCCCCCCGTGCCGCGCCCGGGGCCGGCCGGAAGGCCGCGGAACCCGCTCCGGGCTCCCGCTGGGCGCCAGGCGAGCGGGTCCGGCTCGAGTCAGGCGTCACAGGACGGGTGCTCGAAATCCGCGCGGACGAGGCCGTGATCCAGGCGGGCAGCCTGCGGCTCGTCCTGCCGCTCGACTCCCTCCTGCCGAGCGCCCCCCCGGGCGAGAGCCCCGGCCGTCCTGCGCCTCCGGTCGCCTCCCGCCCCGATCGCGCCGGCCCGGGGGCGGGGCCCCGATCCGGCGAACCCGCGAGGCCCGCCGTCTCGGCCCCCCTGGAAGTGGACCTCCGCGGGCTCACCGGCGACGAAGCCGAACAGGCGGTTCTCGCCGCCATGGACGCGGCTGTCTCGGCGGACCAGCCGTTTCTCCGGATCATCCACGGCAAGGGAACCGGCGTGGTACGGGAGCGGGTGCAGCGACTGGTCCGACGCGACCAGCGGGTGAAGTCGCACTCCTTCGCGCCGCCGGCTCAGGGCGGCACCGGGGTGACCCTGGTGGAGTTCGCGTGATCCCCGACGACCTGATCGAGCAGGTGCGCGACAGCGCCGACCTGGTGGCGCTGATCGGGGAGTCCGTGGACCTCAAACGTACCGGCACCGATTACCGCGGCCCCTGCCCGTTTCACGGCGGGGTGCACCGGAACTTCGCCGTGATCCCGAAGAAGGGGCGCTATTACTGCTTCGTCTGCAAGGCGTCGGGCGACATCTTCTCCTGGTACATGAAGCGGTTCGGGATGGATTACCCCTCGGCGGTGCGGGAGGTGGCCCGCCGCATGGGGATCCCGATCCCGGAACAGGCCACGCGCGGGGGGCCCGACCCGCGGGAGCCGCTCTTCGCCGCGGTGGCCGTAGCGCACGACTGGTTCGCCCGGCAGCTCTGCGAATCGCCCGAGGCCGAGGAGGCCCGGAGATACCTGCTGGGCCGGGGCCTGGATCTCGACACGGTGGGGCCCTTCGAGCTGGGCTACGCGCCCCGCGGCCCCGGCTTCGCCCAGGCGATGCAGCAACTGGGCCTGGCCGACGCGGTGCTGCTCGAGGCGGGGCTGCTGGCCCCGCGAGACGACGGGGTGCTCCTCCCGCGCTTCCGAGGCCGCCTGCTCTTTCCGATTCACGACCTCCGGGGCCGGGTGGTGGGCTTCGGCGGCCGCCTGCTGGGGCCGGGGGAGCCCAAGTATCTCAACTCGCCCGAGAGCCCGATTTTCCGCAAGGGCGCCACGCTCTACAACCTGCACCAGGCCAAGGCGGCGATCCGCCGCGAGGAGCAGGCGATCCTGGTGGAGGGGTACTTCGACGTGCTGCGACTGGTTTTGGCGGGGCAGGAGAACGTGGTAGCCCCGTTAGGCACTTCGCTGACACCGGAGCAGGCCGCGCTGCTCCGCCGCTTCGCCCCTCAGGTGGTGATCCTGCTCGACAGCGACCCGGCGGGGCTTCGCGCCACGTTCCGCGCCGCCGACGAACTGTTGCGGCACGGGGCGCGGGTGCGGGTGGCCACCCTCCCCCCCGGCCAGGACCCCGATTCCCTGGTGCAGGCGGGCGGGCTCGAGGCCCTCGCGCCGATTCTGCGGGACGCGATGGACGTGCTGGAGCGGAAGCTCCAGATCCTCGAGCGGAAGGGCTGGTTCGCCGACCTGGAGCATCGCCGCGAGGCGCTGGATCGGCTGCTCCCCACCATCCGGGCCGCCCGGGACCCCATCCAGCGCGAGCTCTACCTCGCCCTGGTCGCCGAGCGCACCGGGGTGGACAAGAAAGTGCTGGAGCAGGAGGCCACTGCACTCCCCGAGCCCCGGCCGCTGGCCCGATCAGTCCCCGAGAGTCCCCGCCTGGCGCGCCCGGTGCGCACCCCCTGGGCCCACACCGAGCGGCAGCTCCTGCAGCTCCTGCTGAGCTCGCCCGAGTGGCGGGCGCGGGCCCGGGAGCGACTCGCCGCGGACCTCTTCGACGACGACATCCACCGCCGGATCTACGATCTGCTCCGGGAGGACCGCCCCCCCGGGCCGGCGGAGCCGCCGCCGGCCGCCGCCCCGGAGGTGCGGGCGCGCTGGTTGCGCTACCTCGAGGCCGGCGCCCCGGCTGCGGACTCGGCGGCGGATCAGTTCTTCGCCGACGCCTGCAGCATGCTCGAGGCCCGCCCCCACCTACGCCGGCTCAAGGAGATCGCTCGGCGGCTCGCGGAAGCGCGCGGCCCAACCCTGGACCGACTCATCGCCGAGCAACGCGAACTCAAGGCCATGCTGGAGCAGAAGTACCCCGTGCCCTACCGATCGTTCTATCCCTTCTTGCGCCGGGCGTCCGCGGCCCCGCGCCCGGACAGCCGGCAGCCGTGAGGAGCGGTTAAGCGCACCACCG
>JBBIMQ010000292.1:0-1920 GCA_037444345.1 Gemmatimonadota bacterium
AGCCAGAGCCGGGTGGTGCGCGACATCCTGGTCTCGCGCGGACTGCTGAACAGTGCTCTGGTCCACCCTCGCGAGGTGTTCCGCTCCGCCATCGCCGAGGCGGCCGCCGGAATCATCGTCGCGCACAACCATCCCAGCGGCGACCCGAGCCCCTCGCCGGAGGACATGGCGGCCACCCGGCAGCTGGTGGACGCGGGACGGTTGCTGGACGTGCCCGTCTACGATCACGTGATCGTGGCCGGGGACCGGTACCTGAGCTTTGTGGCGGCGGGGTTGCTCTAGGGCGGCGGGGCAAGGACCGGCGGGACCGGCCTCCGTCGCCGGCGGTATACCACCGTCTCCGGGAGTCTCTGTTGCCCCCGAGGTCCGCCCCGCTCGCCGTCCCGGGCACGGCCCGCCCGCTCCCCCCTTGCGGTCCGTTGCCGATGGTTGAGGATTACGTTTAGGGAGATGAGACAGGTGCCCCTCTTCCGGTTCCCAGGACGGGCCGGGGGATGGGTTATTGCCAGTGTTTCCCGGAGTCCCCGTGACCGGCACGCTGCCCGATATTGCCCCGGATTTCCGAGCCCTGCTCGAACGGTCCCAGGACCGGCTCGATCTGGAGCAGATTGACCGCGCGCTCCGGTTCAGCGCCTCCGCGCACCGGGGCCAGAAGCGGGTCTCGGGGGAGGATTTCATCACCCACAGCATCGCGGTCGCCAAGACCCTGGTCGAGCAGCAGCTCGACACCGTATCGGTGGTGGCCGCCTTGCTGCACGCCGTGGTGGAAGACTCCGACATCGGCACCGAGGAGATCGCCAAGGAGTTCGGTCCGGAGGTGGCCGGGATCGTGGACGGGCTCACCAAGATCGCCCACCTCACCTTCCGCTCCTCCGCGGAACAGCAGGTCGAAAACTACCGGAAACTCCTGCTCTCGATCGCCAAGGACGCCCGGGTCATCATCATCAAATTGGCCGACCGGCTGCACAACATGCGCACCCTGGATCCGCTGCCGCCGGAGAAGCGGATCCGCATCGCCACCGAGACCCGGGAGATCTATGCGCCGCTGGCCCACCGCTTCGGCATGGCCGGGATCAAGGCCGAACTCGAGGACCTGGCCTTCAAGTATCTCGAGCCCGACGACTACAAGGCGCTGGTCAGCACGGTGGCGGCCCGGCGCGCCGAGCGCGAGCAGCTGATCGAGAAGCTCCGCCGGCCCCTCGAGGACGAACTCCGCAAGGCTGGACTCGCCTGGTTCGAGGTGACCGGCCGGCCCAAGCATCTCTGGTCCATCTACCAGAAGATGCGCAAGCGCAACAAGCCGTTCGAGGAGATCTACGATCTCATGGCGGTGCGGGTGATCGTGCGCACGGTGCCGGAGTGCTATCACGTGCTCGGCATCATCCACCACCGCTGGACCCCGCTCCAGGAGCGCATCAAGGACTACATCGCGAGCCCCAAATCCAACGCCTACCAGTCGCTCCACACCACGATCTTCGGGCCCGGGGGGCACCTCTATGAGGTCCAGATCCGGACCCAGGACATGCACCGGACCGCCGAGTACGGCATCGCGGCCCACTGGCTGTACAAGAGCGAGGGGGGGAAGAAGGGCGAGATTGACCGGCACTTCGCCTGGTTCCGCCAGCTCCTCGAGCTCCAGCAGGACGCCCACACCCCCGAGGAATTCCTCGAGTTCCTCAAGGTGGACCTCTACCAGGACGAGATCTTCGTGTTCACCCCGAAAGGCGACGTGAAGCAACTGCCCAAGGGGGCGACGCCGATTGACTTCGCCTTCCTGGTCCACACCGACGTGGGGTTGCGCTGCCAGGGGGCCAAGGTGAACGGGCGGATCGCGCCGCTTCACCGCGAGCTCAAGAACGGCGACACGGTGGAGATCCTCACCGGTCCGGCGCCCCGGCCCAGCCGGGATTGGCTCAACCC
>JBBIMQ010000292.1:1985-3859 GCA_037444345.1 Gemmatimonadota bacterium
CCAGCTCGGGCGAGACCTCCTGGCGCGCGAGACGAAACGCCGCCGGCTGCCGCCGCCGGAGGAGAGTCAACTGGAACAGGCTGCCCAGGCACTGGGACTGGCCAGTGGGCCCGGGCTCGCCCTGGCGCTCGGCCGGGGCGACGTCACGCTCCCGCAGGTGATCCAGGCGCTCTATCCCGAGCTCCCCGCCGAGGAGCTCCAGGAACACCCTCGGCCCCCCACCATGTTCACCCGGGTTCTCAACCGCATCCGGCTGGGAACCGGAATCAGGATCCAGGGGCTCTCCGGCCTGATGGTGCGCTACGCCCAGTGCTGCCAGCCCGTGCCCGGCGACCAGGTCGTGGGCTACGTCACCCAGGGCCGCGGGATCTCCATTCATCGCGCCGACTGCCCCAACCTCCTCACTCTGGCCGACGAGGGGCGGCGGGTCGAGGTGGACTGGCACGAGATGGAAGGTCAGGCGTTCCCGGTGCGGCTGGCGGTGAGCGGCGAGGACCGGCGCGGCCTCTACGCCGACGTGATGCAGGCCATCAGCCAGAGCGGCACCAACGTCAAGGCCGCCGAGCTCACCACCCGCGATGGCACCGTGTTCAGTACCATCGTCGTGGAGGTGGACAACCGCAACCACCTGGCCAAGGTGATCAAGGCGATCCGCCGGGTGAAGGGGATCACCGACGTCGAGCGGCGCGACGCGCCGGCGCCGCATTGATCGGCACCCCACCGGCCTCGCCTCCCCTCCGGCCCCCTTCCTGTTGACCTCCGCCCGGCCGCGGGTATGCTATGCGGCCGCTCCATCACGGCTCGCCGATGCCTGACCTGTGGCTGCTCAAGACCGAACCGTCCACGTACTCCTTCGACGACCTCATGCGCGAGGGACGGACCACCTGGGACGGCGTCCGTAACAATCTCGCGCTGCGCCATCTGGTCGCCATGAAGCCAGGGGACCGCGCCTTCATCTATCACACCGGAGCGGAGAAGGCGGTGGTCGGTATCGCCCGGGTCGCCAGCGCCCCGTACCCTGATCCGGCCCGCGACGACCCCAGGCTGCTGGTCGTGGATCTCGAGCCCGAGGCTCGGCTCGCGAAGCCGGTGCCCCTCGCCGCGCTCAAGGCCGACCCGGCGTTCGCCGATTCCCCGCTGGTCCGCATGGGGCGGCTCTCGGTGATGCCAGTGACCGCGGAGCAGTGGAAGCGGATTCTCGGACTGGCCGGCGCCCGGGGTGGGTGACCCCGGGCCGGCTAGGCCCGCCAGACCCCTGGCCAGAACCCCGCGACCCGCCGATCTCGGCCCGCCGATCGGGCGCCGCGCGCACCCGACCGAGGCCGCGGTGCACGAGCGCAATCGGGGGGCCAGAAGCTCCCGAGGCCTGGTCCAGCCGCCGCCTGCCAGCCTCGCAGGGCAGGGAGCCCGCGGGCCGGACGCGGGCTCTCGCCCCGAACAAACTCCGGCAGCTCACTGTATATTGCCTGCCATGTCGAGCCCCCGCTTCCAGGTCGTGGCCCCGTTCGAGCCGGCGGGAGACCAGCCGCGCGCCATTGCCGAGCTCACGGCCGGACTGCGCCGCGGCGAACGCTACCAGACCTTGCTCGGGGTCACCGGCAGCGGCAAGACGATGACCCTGGCCCACGTCATCGCCGCCTACGGCCGCCCGACGCTGGTGCTCTCGCACAACAAGACCCTCGCGGCACAACTCTACGGAGAACTCCGGCAATTCTTGCCCCACAACGCGGTCGAGTACTTCGTCTCCTACTACGACTACTACCAGCCCGAAGCCTACGTCCCCTCGACGGACACCTATATCGAGAAGGACGCGTCGATCAACGACGACATCGACCGCCTGCGGCTGCGCGCGACCTCGTCGCTCCTGGAGCGCC
>JBBIMQ010000293.1:0-3832 GCA_037444345.1 Gemmatimonadota bacterium
TGGTGGAGGAACTCCGGCGGCGTGAGGTGCCGCGGCCCGGGCGGCCCACCCCCGAGGCGTCGCCCCGCCCTCCCGAGCCACTTCCCGCGCTGGAGGCGCCACGAGCTCCGGCGCCAGAACCCCCCTTGCGGACGGTCCGGCACTCGTCGCTCCTGCTCCGGCTCGCGGCGGGGGTCGCCCTGCTGGTGCTGGCGGGCGGGCTCTGGCGGTGGCGTGGGGACGGCGGCCGCAGCACCTTGCCGGGCCTGCTCCTGGTGGGCGACATCACGTTAGGCGACACTGCGAGCGGCCTCCCGGTGCTGGCGGCCCGTACCCTGCCAGAGCTGCTCGCCACCGACTTCTCCCGGGTGCCTGGCCTCTCGGTGGTGAGCAACACCCGGCGGCGCGAGCTGATGGCCGAGCTGGGCGACTCGGCGCCGGCCCCCGCCTCCCGGCTCCTCGCCCGTGCGGCGGGGGCCAGCGACGTACTGGAAGGCGTGGTCTACCGGCCGAGCGCCGGCCACATGCGCCTCGACCTGCGGCGGGTGGACGTCCGCAGCGGCGCGGTGCGCCAGGCGGTGTCCGTCGCGGCCGCCGATCCCTACGCGCTGGCGGACAGTGCGGTCGCGGCCTACGTTCGCGTCTGGCGCCTCGCCCGGCCGGGGAACCCCCTGCGGGAGGAAACCTCGACCTCGCTCGAGGCGCTCAGCCTGTATAGCGACGGCGTGGCCTTGCTCCACCAGGGCACCGACCCGCGGGGAGCGGCCGCCCTCTTCCAGGCCGCGCTTCGCCGCGACTCGCTCTTCGCCATGGCGGCCTACGGCCTCTTCCGGAGCCTCCTCGCGACCCGAGATTCCGCGGCCGCCTCGTGGCTGGAGCGGGCCCGCGCCCCGGGGATGCGG
The DNA here is from genome assembly GCA_037444345.1 of Gemmatimonadota bacterium. Classification (GTDB taxonomy): domain Bacteria; phylum Gemmatimonadota; class Gemmatimonadetes; order Gemmatimonadales; family GWC2-71-9; genus JADJOM01. The sequence goes on from JBBIMQ010000293.1 coordinate 882, forward strand.
GCCACGGATCGGGAGCGGCGAATCATTGCCACGGCCTGGGCCGCCGACGCGCAGGACCCCGGCCTCGTCGCGCAGGCGGAATCGCTCGTCACCCGATATCCCGGCGACCTCGAAAGCCAGCTGCAGCTTGCCGTCGCCTACCTCTGGGACGGCCGCTTCGAGCAGGTGATCGCGCTGCTCCGGCCCTTGGTCGCCCGCCGCCCGGTGCTCCACTCGCCGGGCGACCGCTGCCCCCTCTGCGAGGCCTACTCCCCGCTGCTCTCCGGGCTCCAGGGTCGCGACTCCATCGCGGCCGCGCTGGCGCTGGCCGCGGAGTGGACCCGGGTGCAACCCGAGTCTCCCGATGCCTGGCTCGCCCTCGCCCGGGTGCGGTTCCAGGCCCTGGACGACTCGGCGGCGCTGGCCGCGGCGGACAGCGCGGCGATCCGCAGCGCCGACGTCGCGGCGCTGGATCTGCCCGTCTTCCGCGGCATCCTCGCCCTGCGCCGGGGGCAGGTGGACAGCGCCTGCGCGATTTTCCGCACCCTGAGCGCGCAGGCCCGGACCCACGAGGAGGGTCTCTGGCGCACCGTGACCTGCCTCCGGGTCGGCGGCCGGCTCCGCCAAGCCGAGGCCGCCGCCCGTCAATTCGAGGCGGAGTACAGGTCGGCGCTCCCCCGGGCCCAGGTCCTCTGCGAGGCAGGCCGGTTCCGCGAGGCAGCCAGGCTGTTCGACTCGATGGCGGTGTCCACCCTGGCCCTTCCCGCTCCCGGATGGGCTGCCCGCTGGACCAGCTGGTACCAGACCCACCTCGCCACCTGCCTCGCCGCGGCCGGCGACACGGCGCGCCTCGCTCGCCTGGCGGACAGCATCGAGGTGCTGGGCCGCCAGACCGCATTCGGCCGGAACCGCCACCTGGCCCCCTACGTTCACGGGCTTCTGCTCCTGGCCCGCGGCGAAATCGCCGCCGCGCCTGACAGCTTTCGCGCCGCAGCCGCCTTCGCCCCCTCGAACGGGTACACGCGCGCCAATCTCGTGCTCGCCCGCACCCTGCTCGCGCTGGGGCGCCCGGCCGAGGCGATCCCCTGGCTCCAGGCTGCACTCCACTCGAGCCTGGAAGGGAGCGGGTTTTACGCCACCTGGTCCGAGATCCACGAGCTCGCCGCCCAGGCGTTCGCCGCAGCCGGGGAGCCGGACAGCGCGCGCTGGCACGCGGCGTGGCTGGCCCGCGCCTGGCGCGGGGCTGATGCCTCGTTCCAGCCACGAATGAAGGCGCTCGACCGCCTCGTCAGGCGGCGTGAGGGGTCGCGGAGTTGAAGGACCGGAACGGCCGCCGGCGGTGGATTCGGCTCCCGGGCACGCGGCGACCTCTGGTCAGACCAGGCGCGGGTCGAACGCGAAGGGCCGCGTGCCCGCCACCCGGACCTCCCCGGCCCGGGGGTGGCGCGGATTGATGAGCAGGTTGGTTTCTTCCGGCACCACCGCGGAGGGAACCCGGAGCACCAGCGCCTCCCCCCGCGAGGCCCAGGCGTCACCCGCCGCGGCACAGGCCGGGGGCGCGGGATACCGGCGCCAGTCCCTGGGCAGCGCGCTCGCCCGGAGCGCGGCCACGGGCCCTTCGTCCGGAATCTCGAGCCGCATCGCGACGAGATCGCGCGGGACGTCCTCGCGGTCGAGGTGAACCAGGTACTCGAGGGCGGCGAGCGAGAGGCTGGAGGACGCGTACACCACGGGGACGCCCGGGGAGTTCCACCGGCCGCCGTGCAGCCGGGCCCCCTCCCCGTCCAGCGCCTGATACTTGCGGCGGCAGATCCGCCAGGCGAGCACGACGGGTCCCGGGGCTCTCAGCTATAGACGCCGTGCTCGATCCGGCCCAGCGTCCGCTCCACCATCGCGGTCCCGATATCGCTCTCCAGCAGATCGAGTGGCCGCCGGCCGCCGAGGGCCCGGTTCGGCGTCCGGAGCCAGCGGGCGGCCTGCTCGCGGCTCCCCAGCGCTTCCTCGGCCCGGTCCACCAGCCGGACCAGCCGGGCCAGCCGGTCGGACTGCTCGGGGGAGAGCGGCTGCCGCTTCGCGCGGCGGTGGGCCAGGGTCCGGCGGGGAACCACAAGCTGATAGAGTTCGGCGGGCTGGAACAGGCCGGCGCGGAGCACCGCGTCCACCGCGCCCAGCGGGAACCCAGCCTGCACCAGGTCGGCCAGATCCAGCTCGGTGCGCACCTCGCGCCTGAGCGCTCGCTTCCCGCCCAGCTTGCGGGCCACGTCCCGGGCCGCCATCGGGCCTCCTCGTGCAAACTGGCACAGGCAAGATGGGCATCTGCCCCGGATCCCCGCAAGTCCGGCCAGCGCGGGGTGGCGAGCCCCCGGCCGGGGCCAGGCCACCGAGCACGCCGGCCTCGGCCCAGAACCCGGCCGGGAAGGGTGCGATACCCGCCCGCCGCGGGACCTCATCCCGCGACCGCATCCCGGGTCTGGCGGAGCAGCGCCTCGAGCCCCGGGCTCATCGCCACCGGATAGCCGGGACGGGCGGGTTCGATCCCGCGGAGCGAAGGCGGCAGCCGGTCCAGCTCCTCGCGCGCCCGCTGACGGGCGGCCTCCAGCGTGTCGTGGCCCGCCGGCAACCGCTCGCCGCCTCGCATCACTGGCTGGAGCAGCGGCCGGCCCGGCACTTGCTCGCCGGCCAGCGCGATCACGTCGCGGACCGCGCGACCGCCTTCCTCGATCCGGAAAACCTGCTTGAGCCCCGGCAGAATCGCCTTGCCGGGCGAGGTCTTGATCCGGCCCCGGCCGGCATAGGCGGCCAGCTTGTAGACCATGTCCAGCACCGGCGCGTCGGCGGCGACACCCATCGCCGCGCCGACCCCGAACCCGTCAATCGGGGCGCCCTGGCGCACCAGCGCCGCGATCTGGTACTCGTCGAGCCCGCTGCTGGCGAAGATCTCGACTCGCCCGAGACCCGCGGCGTCCAGCCGG
>JBBIMQ010000294.1:0-3831 GCA_037444345.1 Gemmatimonadota bacterium
TCCGGTGCTTGGTCTTCTCCGGATCCTCGTAGTTGACGCTCTCGACCTTGAGCAGCGCCAGATACCGCTCGCCCTCCTTCGGGGGCCGCACCTGGCCCATGACGGTATCGCCGGTGCGGAGGTCGAACCGCTTGATCTGGCTCGGGCTGACGTAGATGTCGTCCGGGCCATAGAGATAGTTCCAATCCTGGCTGCGGAGGAACCCGTAGCCCTCCGGGAGGATCTCGAGGACCCCCTCCCCGCGGATCACCGTCTCCTGTTCCAGCAGGGCCTGCTCGATCTTGAAGATCAGGTCCTGCTTGCGGAGGCCAGAATAGTTGGAGATGTTGAGCTGCTCGGCGAGCGCGTGCAGCTCGGCCACGGACTTCTGCTTGAGCTCGGCGATATCCACGTGCGTCAGACTCCGCTCAGTGGGGCTCCGCTCGGAAACGTCCCTCCGTTCGGCTGGAGGGCGAGCCTTGGGGGCAGGCAAACTGGGCTTTTGGGGTAAACGTGAACAGGAAACCGGCAACCGGGCCGGCGGGTGTCAGCTAAGGGGAACGATGGGACGACCGGGAGAGTGCTCGGATTCGATGCAGAGAGCGTTTCATAATAGGCCCCTCTCCCGCCAGCGTCAAGGGGAGCCGTGGAACGGCTGACCCGCTGTTTCTCCGCCTGGCGCATCATTCGGGCCGGGAATCGCGAGGTCGTCGAAGCCCTGGTGGCACCGGAGCATCGGGGGCCCTCGCCGGAACTGGCTACGGCCCTGGCCACCTGGCCTGCGGCGCGCTACTGGGCCCGCCCGGACCGCTCGGAGCTGGTGTTGATTCGCCCGCTCGGCCCCGAGCGGCGCGAGCGCTGGGTCTGGCATGCGGCCCTGTTCCTGCTCACCGTGGTGTGCACCCTGGGGGCCGGGGCCGCGCTGACCGGTCATTACTTTCCGGCCCTCCCCCACCAGATGAGCGAGATCCCGCGCCTCGGGCTGGCTTTCTTCCCCGATTCCTTCGATCTGCCGCTCGCCGCCTGGGTCGAGGGCTGGCGCTTCGCCGCCCCGCTCCTGGCCATCCTCCTGATCCACGAACTCGGGCACTTCGTCGCGGCCCGCCGGTACGCGATTGACGCCTCGCCGCCCTACTTTCTCCCCGTGCCGCCCTCGGTCTCGCCGCTCGGCAGTCTGGGGGCGTTCCTCAAGCTCCGCTCGCCAGTGGTGGACCGGCGCCAGCTCCTCGACGTGGGGGTGGCCGGTCCCCTGGCCGGCTTTGTGGTGGCCCTCGGTGTCCTGGCCTGGGGCTACGCCACCTCCGCCGCCGTGTCGGGCGGGGGGGAGCTGCCTCGCTCCTACGTGGAGTTCGCCGGCTACCGCCTCGCGCTGGGCGACTCGCTCATCACAGCAGCCTTTCGCGAGTTCTTCCTCCCGGGCGCTCAGGCCGTGCACCTCAGCCCCCCCGCGTTCGCGGGGTGGGCCGGGATGCTGATCACTGGCCTCAATCTGCTGCCGCTCAGCCAGCTCGACGGAGGCCACATCGCCTACGGCCTCGCCGGGCGAACCCAGATGCCCATCGGCGCGGCCGCGTTGCTCGGGCTCGTCTACCTCAGCCAGTTCTGGGCTGCCTGGCTCGTGTGGGTGGCGATCGCGCTGCTCTTGGGCGGCTTGCGCTGGACCCATCCCCCGGTGCTCTGTCCGGAGCGCGGCGTGCCGGCGGGCCGGTGGGTGCTGGGCTTGCTGTGCGGGTTGATTCTGGTGGCGACCTTCGTCCCGGTGCCTTTCGAGGGCTGAGCCCGCCGGGGTTGGCGCTGGCCCGGGGGCGCCGGCCCACGGCGGAAGGGAGCCGAGGCTGGACGGGGCGGCGGTAGGCCTGCGCTGCGCTCTCGCTGGCCGCCCGTTATATTGGAGCGGCGCCCCGACGATTCCGCTCTCATGAACGACAGCGAACGGTTCCACAAGCTCCGCCACGACCTGTCGAACCCGCTCTCGGCCCTCCTCGCGGAAACCCAGCTCTTGTTGCTCAACGAATCCAAACTCGATCCTGAGATTCTCTCCAGTCTCCGGGAGATCGAGGCCCTGGCGGTCAGAATGCGGGCGATCCTGCGGGAGACCTGAGGTCGGCTCGCATGCCGGTTGCTGCCTGCCATCCGCTGGCGAGGTAGAGCAGCAGGAGCACCAGGCTCGCGCCGCTCACGGCCAACCGCACGGCGAGCGGTGCCGGGCTCGCCGAGACGAAGCCCTCGACGCCGCCCGCCAGGGCGAGCAGCAAGACCACCGCTCCGATCAGCCGCACGGCGACCCGGCCCTGAAGCACCAGCGCCTCGCTCCGGGGCAGATCGCCGGGTGCCACGAGGGCCCGGCCCAGCATGAATCCGGCTGCTCCGGCGACCCAGATGGCGAACAGTTCCAGCACGCCATGGCCGATGACGAAGCTCCAGAGGTAGCCGAGCAGGCCGGCGTTGGCGAAGTGGCCAGAGATCGCCCCGATGGCGAGGCCATTGTAGGCGAGCAGCACGAGCGACCCCACCCCGAAGATGATCCCGCCGGCGAAACAATTCAGGGCTACCCCGATGTTGTTGGTCATGATGCCGGTGGCGGCGAGGGGGCGGTGCTCGGGGTTCGCCTCGTAGTACCCCAGGCCCCGAGCCAGGCGCGCCGGTCCGGCCTCGGCGCGCTCGAGCATGACATCGGGCAGCACCTCGACGGCGAGTTGAGGCCGCTCGCGGAGCAACCAGAAGCCTGCGGTCGCCGGGAGCGCGAACGTGAGGAACGCAAGCAGCACGTAACGGCGCGCCGCGACTACGGCCGCCGGGCATTCGCGGAACAGGAACCGCCAGAGGCGGCCGAGCTGGTGCCGCTCGTCGCGATAGAGGGTATTGTGGCCCGCGGCCACCAAGCGTTCGAGCCGCGCCAGGACGGCGGGCTCGGCCCGGTAGGTCCGGGCGCGGGCGAGATCCGCCGCGATCTCGCGATACCGGGCGGCGTACTCGAGGAGCTCCTCGGCCCCCAGGCTGTCCAGCCCCTGGCGGCTGGCGCGGGCAGCGAGGCGCTCGAACTCCCGCCAGCGTTCCTGCTTGCGGGCCACCAGCCGGTCCGCCACCCCGCTGCCCGCCGCGCCCGGCGCCCCGGTCCGGGCGCCGAAACGGCTCCGGCGGCGGCCCAGCTCGGCCTGGTAGAGGGCCAGCAGGAAGGCCGCCGGGTCGGCCGCCCGGTTCGGATAGCGCGGAGCAAACTGGGTCGCGAGCCGATCCGCCAGGCGCGCCCGCACCGCTCCTTCGAGCCCCGGGCTCCGCTCGGCGAAGTGGCGCAGCAGCTGGAACTCCTGGTCGGTGAGCTCGGGGACGCCAATCTCGACCGGGGCCGACTCGAGAGCGAGCGCGGAGGGGGACGTGGCTTCGCCGGGCTGGTCCCGCACCACCACGGTCCCGGCCACCAGATCGCCGAGTCGCTTGCCTCGGGGATGGAGGGCGACCAGCAACGCGCCGAGCAGGTAGGGTGGGGGCAGGAAGTCGGCGGGACGGAGCAGATTCCGGACGAGGGCCGCGCCCAGGGTGACCCCGTGGCCGGTGTCGCGCACCACCCGGATGCCGAGGCGCCGCTTGCCCGGGGTCTGGCCGTGCTGGAAACCTTCGAAGAACGCGAAGTAGCCCCAGATCAGGAAGAAGCTCGCCACGAGGTAGAGTGCTTCACCCCACGGGCCGGCCCACACGCCGACCAGGCCGAAGACGACCGCGAGCGCGAGGAGCCCGAGCACCAGGATCAGCGTGTCCACCACCGCCGCCAGCGCCCGGGAGGCGATGCCGGCCACCTCGTAGTCCAGCGTCACGTGCTCGGGAGTCTCGATCTCAAGGTGCTGGCGGGCAGCC
>JBBIMQ010000295.1:0-3803 GCA_037444345.1 Gemmatimonadota bacterium
GCGGGGCCGACAGCGCCCAGCGGCGATGGCCGCGCCGCTCCCGCGGCAAGCTACCGGGCGCCCTCTCTCGTCGCAACGGCGGGCCCGAGTCTTGGCCCCCGAGCCGCGGGGCTAGAGCCGGTCGCTCCGGAGCCAGGGATCAGGGCGGCCGCGGTGATCGGCGTGATCAAGTGCCGCGGCCAGCCATGTTCGATGAAGCAATCGTCAGGCAGCAGTCCACCGGAGCTGCCAGGCTCCTGGCTCGGGGAGCTGGTCCCGCCGCCCGGGGCGGCGAGGCGTCCCGGGTGTGCCTGACAAGGAAGGACAGTTCGTGGCCCAGCGCACCTGCTCGCCGGTGCGGATAATCCGGGTCGCCGCGTGGCCAGGGGGCGCAGGAGGGCGTAGCCCCGCACCTGCCGATTGCCACGGTCCGCGGAGCCGCGGAAGCCTCTGACGAGCTCGCCAGCGGGCGGACTGGCGGCGCCAGCCTGGCACGCCGGACCGCCGAAGGCAGGTTCCACTTCCTCCCGTGGGGCGAGAAGGCGAAGATCTGCCAGTTCTCCGCGCCAGCGAGGGCGTGTGCGATCGAGTTGCGGGGCCCGGGGACGAGGTGTAACCTCAACGCTCGGGGCCTGCCGGCGAGGGAGTATGAATCGGGTCGAGGCCATTCGAGAAGCCATCGAGCGCAACGTGCGGGCGGTATCGCTCCGGCCTGCGGTCGGTCGCGGGACGGCGGTGACCCGGGTCCGGCTGCGCGACGGCCTGGCTTGCGACGTCGAGGACGGGCCCTGGCGCTTGACCGCCGGGATGACGGAGAAGTACGGCGGGACCGGAGAGGGCCCGAACCCGGGTGTCCTGGGTCGCGCCGCGCTGGGCACCTGTCTCGCCCTCGGCTACGCCATCTGGGCGGCGCGGCTCGGCGTGTCGGTCGAGGCGCTCGAGGTCGAGGTCCAGGCGGATTACGACGTTCGGGGAGAGCTCGGCGTGGCCGACAACGTCCCGCCGGGCTACCTCGCCGTGCGCTACCTCGTGACGGTGGAGAGCGCCGCCCCCGAGGCGGACGTCCTGCGCGTCCTCGACATCGCCGACCGCTACAGCTCCTGGCGAGACGACTTCGCCCGCGCCCTCCCGGTCACCCGCGAGGTGCGGATCCGCGCCCCGGGCCAGTAGCCATGGACCCGAGGCTCCAGCAGCGAGTCCAGCGGTACGGCTGGGACCGGGCGGCGCCCTGGTACGAGCGCGCCTGGGGCCGGCAACTCGAGCCGGCACAGGCGCGAATGCTCGCCCTCGCCGCGCTCCAGCCGGGGGAGCGGGTGCTGGACGTGGCCTGCGGAACCGGGCTCGTGACCTTCCGCGCCGCCCTGGCGGTGGGGCCCGAGGGCGCCGTGCTCGGGGTGGACATCTCGGATGCCATGGTGCAGGAGGTTCGCGAGGTCGCGGGCCGGCGCGGCTTCGCGCAGGTGCGCGCGGAACGCATGGCCGCCGAATCGCTCGACCTGCCCGAGCGGAGCTTCGACGTGGCGCTCTGTGCCCTCGGGCTCATGTTCGTGACCGACCCCGCGGCCACCCTGGCCGGGATCCACCGCGCGCTCCGCCCCGGCGGCCGGTTCGCCGCGGCCGTCTGGGGCGCGCGGCAGAACTGCGGCTGGGCGGAACTCTTCCCCATCGTCGAACGGCGGGTGGCCTCGGACGTCTGCCCCCTGTTCTTCCAGCTCGGCACCGGCGACACGCTCGCCGGCGCGATGGCGGCGGCCGGGTTCGCCGATATCACGGCGGAGCGGCTGCGCCCGACCCTGCGCTTCGCCTCCACGGAGGAGGCCTGCGAGGCCGCGTTCCTGGGCGGGGCGGTGGCGCTCGCCTACGCGCGCTTTGACGAGGCCACCCGCGCCTCCGCCCGCGCGGAGTATCTCGCCTCCATCGCCCCCTACCGGGCCGGCGAGGGTTACGAGATCCCGGCCGAGTTCGTGGTGGCGCTGGGCCGGCGGCCGGAGTGATCGCCCGGCCGGGGGCCGGGGCACGCCCGCGCCCGGCCCTCCACTATTCCCAGGTTCCGGCTCTCGGGAACCGTCGGCATGGCTCGTCTCGCCCTCCGGATCGGCTGCGCCGGCTGGTCCATCCCGGCCGCCTACCGCGCGCGTTTCCCCGTCACGGGTAGTCATCTCTCCCGCTACGCCGCGGTCTTCGACGCGGTGGAACTCGACTCCTCGTTCTACCGGCTGCATCGCGCGGCGACCTACGCCCGCTGGGCCCGAACCGTACCGCCCGGGTTCCAGTTCGCGGTCAAGGTGCCTCGCACGATCACCCACGGCGATCGGCTGCGCCCGAGCCCGCGGCTCGAGGAGTTTCTCCCGGGACCGCTCGCGCTCGAGGACCGGCTGGGACCGCTCCTTCTCCAGCTCCCACCGTCGCTCGGGCTCGAGCCTGAGACGGTGCGCGCGTTCTGCGCCGGGCTCCGGGACCGGTTCAGGGGCACCGTGGTGTGCGAGCCACGCCACCCCTCCTGGTTCACGCCGGCGGCCGAGCGGCTCCTCGCGGCCTTCGAGATTGCCCGGGTCGCTGCGGACCCGCCGGCGCCCGTGGCGGAGGCCGGCGAGCCGGGCGGCTGGCCGGGGATCGCCTACTACCGGCTGCATGGCTCGCCGGAGCGGTACCGTTCCGCCTATTCGGAGGCCTTCCTCGCCCGGTTCGCCGAGGGACTCCGGCGGGAAGCCCGCGCGAGACCGGTCTGGGTCATCTTCAACAACACGGCCTCCGGTGCCGCCATCGCCAATGCCTGCTGGCTCCGGGAGCGGCTCGTGGCATGAACCAGGCGGCGGAGCTGCCGCGGGCCATCGGGCGGCTGGGCCTCGCCGCGCTCATGGTGAACGCGGTGATCGGCAGCAGCGTCTTCGGCCTCCCCTCCGTCCTGGCCGGGCAACTGGGGGCGGCCGCACCGCTCGCGTGGCTGGCGGCCGCGGCCGGAATCGGCGTCATTGTCGCCTGCTTCGCGGAGGTCGCCTCGCGTTTCGATGAGGCCGGCGGGCCCTATCTCTACGCCCGTGCGGCGTTCGGCCCGCTGATCGGCCTCCAGATGGCCTGGCTCGCCTATCTCACCCGGCTCACCGCGGCGGCGACCGATGCCGATCCACTTGCCCGGAACGCCGCTCGCGGGTGGCCGCGAATCCGCCGTCCGTGCGGCGGCGTTCCGGCTCCCCGGCGGAATGGCCTTCGCCTGGATCGGTATCCTTCTCTCGTTCTCGCTCGCGGCTCGGTTGACGAGTCGCGAGGCCGGCGTACTCGGCATCGTCATGCTGGGTGGGGTCGCCAACTGGTGGTGGGCGCGGCGGCGTGCGAGGGCGAGTGCGCCGCCGGGCCCGCCGCTCCGATAGTGGCGATGGAGCCGGTTTCTGCTCGGTCGGCGCCACCGGTCGGCACGAAACTTGTAACCCGTGGCGCTGATCCAGAACGACCATTGAAGGGTCCAACCCCGCACAACGACAGCACTTGAGCGCGCCCCGGCAATGAAACCGATCCAGACCCATTCCCTCCTCGGGCTGTTCTCGATTGTCGTCCTTGGCGCCGCTTGCGGCGGCGATTCCAGCGGCCCCTCCGGTCCCCGGCCCGCGTCCATGCAGGCGAGCGCGGGGGATGGGCAGAGCGCCACTGTGGGCACGGCTGTCGCAACGCCGCCGGCGGTGCTGGTGCGTGACCGCAGCGGCGACCCGCTCCCGAACGTGAGCGTGAGCTTCGCCGTGGTCGCCGGCGGCGGGACGATCACCGGAGCTGCGGCCACCACCGACGCAAGCGGGATCGCGGCCGTGGGGAGCTGGACCCTCGGCACCGTG
>JBBIMQ010000296.1:0-3799 GCA_037444345.1 Gemmatimonadota bacterium
GCATGTGTTAGGCACGCCGCCAGCGTTCGTCCTGAGCCAGGATCAAACTCTCCAAGCAATGAAAAGTCCGATACCGCTCACTCGAACGCCCGATTCTCGGTCGTCCGAATCACGTCGCAGAGTTCACACCCTCACCGACCAGGCTCTGCCCCGGCCGGCTCGAAGGGTCCGCACTGCCACGTCCTGCTCCCATCAATTGTCAAAGAGCACTGTCAAGACGCTCCACCGCGGTGGTCCCGCGGAAGCCTCCCATATTAACCGGCTACCCCCGCCATCGTCAAGGGCCACCGCAACTTCCACCACCCCTCCCCGCCCCTTACGGGAATTCTGCGGGGCCAGATTGTAGCCACCACCGCCCCCCTTGGCAAGGGGTGGCTCCCCTGCTGAGGCCCTCCCCGCCTCCGGACCACTCCCGCGCAGGAACCGGCCGGATTGAACCAGGAGGCCCCCCTGGCAATTCTTCCCCTGCCAATCGGGTCCACGCTGGCCGTCCTCTACCCCCTGCGCCCTATGCCCCCGCTCCTCGAATGCGTCCCCAATTTCAGCGAAGGCCGCAACCAGGCCATCATCGGCCGGATTGCAGCCCGCATCGAATCGGTCGAAGGGGTGACCCTGCTCCACGTGGATCCGGGGCGCAGCACCAACCGCACGGTCGTCACCTTCGCCGGCGAACCCGCTCCGGTCGTCGAGGCCGCGTTTCGCGCCATCGAGGAGGCTGCGCTCCTCATTGACATGCGGCGCCACCGGGGAGCTCACCCCCGCATGGGCGCCACCGATGTCTGCCCCCTCGTCCCGATCTCCGAGATCACCCTGGAGGAGGCTGCCGCCTGGGCCCGGCGCCTGGCCGAGCGGGTCGGCCGGGAACTCGGCATTCCAGTCTATCTCTACGAGGCGGCGCAACCCGACCCGGCCCGCCGCGATCTCGCCGCGATCCGGGAAGGCGAGTACGAGGGACTCGCCGAGAAGATGAAGCACCCGGCCTGGGCGCCCGACTATGGTCCGCGCGAATTCAACCCGCGAGCCGGCGCGACCGCGATCGGCGCCCGCAAGGTGCTGGTCGCCTTCAACGTGAACCTCAACACCACCTCCACCCGGCGGGCCAACGCCGTCGCCTTCGACGTGCGGGAGAGCGGGCGCCCCAAGCGGGAGGGACATCCGCTCACCGGCCGCATCGTGACCGACGAGCAGGGCCGTCCCGTCACCATCCCCGGAAGTCTCAAGGCCGTCAAGGCAATCGGGTGGTACCTCCCCGAGCACGGGATCGCCCAGGTCTCCATGAACCTGACCGACCTCGCGGTGACCCCCCTGCATGTGGCCTTCGACGAGGTGTGCCGGCGGGCGGAGGCACGCGGACTCCGGGTGACCGGGTCGGAGCTGGTGGGCCTGGTGCCGCTGGCCGTCATGCTGGACGCCGGGCGGCAATATCTCCGAAAGCAACAGCGATCCCTCGGGGTACCGGAGAGCGAACTGATCCGGATCGCGGTGCGCTCGCTGGGCCTCTCCGAGCTCGCGCCCTTCGACCCCGAGGAACGGATCCTGGAATACCGGCTCCGCCGCCGCGACGATCGCCGCCTGGCCCGGCTCAGCGTGAGGGGTTTTTTGGACGAGACCGCGAGCGAAAGCCCTGCCCCCGGAGGTGGGTCCGTGGCCGCGCTGGTCGGGGCCCTGGGGGCCTCGCTCGGCACCATGGTGGCCAACCTGTCGGCGCACAAGCGCGGGTGGGATGAGCGCTGGGAGGAGTTCTCGCGCTGGGCGGAACAGGGCCAGCGACTCAAGGACGAGTTGCTCGCGCTCGTGGACGAGGACACCCGCGCCTTTCAGGAGGTCATGACCGCGCTCGGCCTCCCGCGCGCGACCCCGGCCGAGCAGGCAGCGCGATCGGCCGCGCTGGCCGCAGCGCAGCAGCGCGCCATCGAGGTCCCGTTCCGGGTGATGCAGGTGGCCCTCGCCTCCTTCGAGGTGCTCCAGGCCATGGCCGAGTCGGGCAACCCGGCCTCCGTGTCCGACGCGGGCGTGGGAGCGCTCTGCGCGGGGGCCGCGGTGCGCGGCGCCTGGCTCAACGTCCGTACCAACCTGGCCGGACTCGAGGATCAGCGTCCGGTGGCCGAGCTGGTGCGCGAGGGACCGCGATTGCTCGCTCTGGCCCAGGAGCGGGAAGCGGGGGTGCTGGAAGCGGTCGAGCGGGTGCTGGGTTGACGGGCTACAGGCGGCCCGCGATCAGCGCGCCACGCGCCACGGTGGCGACGCAGGCGTTGGCACGAAAGTGGTAGAGCCAGTGGGTCACGCTGTCGGCCTCGAGCACCGCGAAGTCGGCCCGTTTGCCGGGCTCGAGCGACCCCAGCTCGCGGTGCCGGGCCAGCGCCCGCGCGGCGTAGAGCGTGGCCCCTTTCAGCGCCTCGGCGGGGGTCATCCGCTGGCGGGTGCAGGCCAGGAGGAGTGCGAGCGGGAGGTGTGGGCTGGGAGCGGTGCCCGGGTTGAAGTCCGTCGCCACGGCCACCGGCACGCCAGCCTCGATCAGCGCCCGCGCCGGGGGCGGCGGCTGCTGGAGGTAGAGGCCGGCGATGGGGAGGCTGACGGCGACGACGCCGGCTCGAGCCAGGGCGCCGATGGCGCTCGGGTTCACCCGTTCCAGGTGGTCGGCCGAGACGGCCCCGAGCTCCGCGGCCAGCCCACCCCCCCCAGCGTCGGAGAGCTGGTCGGCGTGCAGCTTGGCGCCGAGGCCCAGAGCCTGTCCGGCCTGGAGAATCCGGCGGGCCTCGTCCACGGTGAAGGCGCCTTCCTCCAGGAACACGTCGCAGAAGGCCGCCAGCTGTTCGCGGGCCACAGCCGGTAGCATCTCCTCGATCAGGAGGGCGACGTAGGCGTCGCGGCGCCCCCGGTATTCGGCTGGGACCACATGGGCGCCGAGGAAGGTAGGAACCAGGCGCTGGGCAGACTCGGCCTCCAGCGTGCGGTAGATCCTGAGAAGCCGGAGCTCGGTCTCGCAATCGAGGCCGTAGCCGCTCTTGCACTCGACGGCAGTGACGCCGAGCGCGGCCATCTCGAGCAGGAACGAGCGGCAGCGCGCCAGGAGCACCTGGTCGGTGGTGGCGCGGGTCGCCGCCACGGTTGCGGCGATTCCGCCCCCTTGCCGGGCAATGTCGAGGTAGCTCTCGCCCTGGAGGCGCCGCTCGAACTCGTCGGCCCGCCACCCCCCGAAGGCAAGGTGGGTGTGGCAGTCAACCAGTCCGGGGATGACCAGGCGGCCGCCCGCGTCCCACTCGTCTTCGACCCTGAGGTCCCGGGGGAGAGCGTCTTCCGGCCCCACCCAGCGGATTGTCTCGCCTTCCCAGACCAGCCCCGCTCGCGGGATGGGATGGAGCGCCCCCTGCCCTCCCGGTGCGGCACAGGGCGCCCTTCCGCCCGCCCCCGGCGCGCCACCTGCGCAACGGCTGCCGATGTTGCGGAGGAGAGGCATCTAGGGGCGGGACCGGCCGGGAACCAGGTGGGGGGGAGCCGCCAGGGAGCGGGCCAGCCCGGCCGGCCTCCCGTTCGGCGCCTGGTCCCAATGTGCCGGGGTGTCGCCCCGGCCAGCAGCTGGGCGCACGGGTCTAGGCGGGCAGCATCGGCAGGTCGAGCCCCCGCTCGCGCGCGGTCCGGATGGCCAGCTCGTAGCCGGCGTCCGCGTGCCGCATCACGCCGGTGCCGGGGTCGGCCGTGAGCACGCGGCGGAGGCGCCGCTCGGCGCTCTCGGTCCCGTCGGCCACGGCCACCATCCCGGCGTGGATGGAGTAGCCGATGCCGACGCCACCGCCGTGGT
>JBBIMQ010000297.1:0-1212 GCA_037444345.1 Gemmatimonadota bacterium
CCCATGCCTGGCCGCTCCCCCTTCCGCCTGCTCGCCGTCCCCGCCCTCGCGGGGCTGGCGGCGTGCGGGGGGGGAGACGACGCGGGCCCTTCCCGCGTCGCCACCCAGCTCACGATCGTAAGCGGCAACCATCAGTCCGCCTTCACCAGCGCGGTCCTGCCAGCGCCCCTCACCGTCCGCGCCTCCGACGACAACGATGCGCCGGTGAGGGGTGTCCGCATCAGGTACACGGTGACCGCGGGGGGCGGGAGCGTGAACCCGGCGGAGGCCGTCACCGACGCCCAGGGGCTGGCCCGCACCCAATGGACGCTGGGCGCGGTCGCGGGGAACCAGACGGCCACCGCCCAGGTGAACGGCCTCACGCCGGTGGCGTTCTCGGCCATCGCACTGGTCCCGCCGCCCCCCTCGAGCATTCTCGGCAGCGTGGCGGTGGCGAGCGGGTTCCTCGTCCCACCCGCCTCGTCGCGGGTGCCGGGCTCGAGCCGGCTCCTCCAAGGTGATGCCGGGGTGCGCTCCCTTCCCGCCGGAGGCGGGGGTGGCCTCGCCCCGGACGAGGTCGTGGTGCATTACCGGCCGGCCGCGTTCGCCCCGCTGCTCCAGGGCCTTCGCGTTCCCGCCGGAAGATCCCAGGCCCTCGCCATCCAGCAGGCCATCCGGGCCAGGCTCCAGGCGGAGCTGGCCGGCGGCCAGGCCTCCCTGGCAGGGGTTTCACCGGCCGTCTTTGCGGCGCGACTGCGGTTCCGGGACCCGGCGCTCCTCGCCACGGCCGCCCGGCGGCTGGCACAGGACCCGGTCGTGCTGGGGGTGACCCGGGCCCGCTGGCTCTGGCCCCACGGCCGCCCGGGCCTGATCCCCAACGACCCCAACTACCCCAACCAGTCCTGGCACTACACCATGGTGGACCTTCCCCGGGCGTGGACTCTCACCACGGGGAGCGCCGGCGTGGTGGTGGCCGTGGTGGACCAGGGGATCCGGTTCGACCACCCCGCCATCGGCAAGGCCGGCGGCACCTATCTCGATCCGGGCGGCAACCTGCTCGGCGACGGGTACGACTTCGTCTCCCCCGGCAACATCGCGATCTGCGGCTCGCCCACCGACTCGGTGGACAACGCCGCCGACGGCGACGGCTACGATCCCGACCCCACCACGCCGGACGATCGCGACCTCGGGTTCGGCTGTGTCGCGAGCACGTCTTCGCCAGTGGGCGGCCAC
>JBBIMQ010000297.1:1222-3795 GCA_037444345.1 Gemmatimonadota bacterium
TGGACCAACGATGACGAGCTGCCGGCGAACGGGATCGACGACGACGGCAACGGCTACGTCGACGACCGGCAGGGCTGGGACTTCGCCGACGAGGACCGCGACCCGACCGACCCCGACGGTCACGGAACGCACGTGGCGGGCACGATCGGCGCCGTGGGGAACGACGGGGTCGGCGTGGTCGGGGTGAACTGGACCGTGCGCATCCGGCCGGTGCGGGTGCTGGGGCTCGCGGGCGGCACGGACTACGACGTGGCGCAGGGCGTCCTCTACGCTGCGGGTCTCCCCGCGGATGACGGCGCCGGCGGTGTGGTCCAGCTTCCACCCGGCGCGCCCCCCTCGCGGATCATCAACCTGAGCCTGGGCGGCGGATGCCCGAGCGCGGGGACGCCTGACGTCCTGCACGATGCCGTGAGTGCCGCCAGCGCTGCCGGGCTTCTCATCGTGGCCTCGGCGGGAAACTCGGCCTCGGCCCAGCCTTCGTGTCCGGCGGCCTACCCCGAGGTCCTGTCCGTGGGGGCGGTGGGGCCGAGCGGGAACCGGGCCAGCTACTCCAACTTCGGACCCACGGTTGACCTGGCCGCGCCCGGGGGGGACTTCGCCGAAGGCAACTTTGCAGACGGTACCTTCGGCGTGTTCTCCACCACCTGCGATTTCAGAACCAATCCTTGCACCCCCAACCAGGCCCGGTACGCCGGGACCTCGATGGCGGCGCCCCACGTCTCCGGTGTGGCGGCCCTCCTTCTCGCCCGCGAGCCCGGGCTCACGGCCCAGGAGGTCCGGGACCGGCTCCTCACCTACTCCACGCCGATCAGCCCGACGCTCGGCATCGGGACCGGGATCGTCAACGCCCGCAACAGTCTGACCCGGGCGCCGGGCCCGGCCAATCGGCTGTTTGCGCGCCTCTTCGACGCCGCCACCGGAGCCATCGTGGCCACCCAGCCGACAAGCGGCGGCCAGTTCACCTTCTCCGGTCTCGCCGACGGCTCGTATCTGGTCTACGCAGGGCAGGACGAGGACGGCGACGGGCTTCTCGGTCTGGCCGACCGGCTGTTCGGGGCCCTGGGTGGGACCGCCACCCCCACGGCTGTCGCCGTGAGCGGTACGGCAGGGGCCCGCGCGGATTTCACCATCGGATACCCGGGCGAGGCGGAGCCCAACAATGCCACCGCCTCCGCCAACCGGCTACCGGTGCCGGGAGCCATTGCCGGAACTCTGACCCAGGGCGACACCGATGTCTTCCAGATCCGGATTGCCGCCGCCGGTACCTACAGCGTGGAGACCTTCGGCTTCAACGGGGCCTTCTGTGCGTTCGGCCCGAACGTGAACACCGCGGTCGCGGTGCTGGACGCGAACGGAACCCTGATCGCTAGTTCCGACGATCCCGGCGGCAACGATTTCTGCGGCCGGATCACGCTGCCGCTTCAGGCGGGGGTGCACTTCGTGGTGGTCACTCCGGGCCAGACGCCGGTCTCGATACTGCCGGACCCGATCGGCGATCAGGGGCGGTACTACCTGGAGGTGAGGGCGGGGCCATAGGTCCGCGAGACCGGCAGCGGGGGAGGAGCTGGCAGACCTGACGCTCTGGGCCCGCAATCGGGGGGCTCGCCCGGGCTTGCGTCGGGCCCCGCGGTAGACCCGGCGCCGGGGCGCGCTGTCTTGACCGAGTCTGTTGAGCCCATTAGCGTTCCGCGCCTATGCCGACAATCAACCAGCTGGTCCGCCGGGGGAGAAGAACGCCGGAGTCGCGGGAGAAGTCGCCCGCGCTGGCCGGGAACCCGTTCCGGCGCGGGGTCTGCACCCGGGTCTATACCACCACGCCCAAGAAGCCGAACTCGGCGCTTCGCAAGGTCGCGAAGGTCCGGCTCACCAACGGGCACGAGATCATCGCGTACATTCCGGGCGAGGGGCACAACCTCCAGGAATACTCCATCGTCCTGGTGCGGGGGGGGCGGGTGAAGGACCTGCCGGGGGTCCGCTATCACATCGTGCGAGGCGCGCTCGACGCGGCCGGGGTGAACGACCGCAAGCGGAGCCGCTCCAAGTACGGAGCCAAGGCCCCCAAGGAAGCCAGTGCCCCGGGAGGTAAGAAGTGAGCCGTCGCAGCAGGGCTGTCCGGCGCCCGGTGCCCCCCGATCCGCGGTACGACAGCCAGACCGTCTCCAAGTTCATCAACTGCCTGATGTACGAGGGGAAGAAGAGTCTGGCGGAGCGGGTGTTCTACTCCGCCATGGACATCATCGAGGAGCGGACCGGGCAGCCGGGAGTGACGGTGTTCAAGCAGGCGGTGAACAACGCCAAGCCGTCGCTGGAGGTCAAGAGCCGGCGGGTGGGCGGCGCCTCGCTGCAGGTGCCGGTCGAGGTGCGGCCCGAGCGCCGGACCGCGCTCGCGATGCGATGGATCATCCAGTTCGCGCGGGAGCGTTCGGAGAAGACGATGCAGGAGCGGCTGGCGGCCGAGCTCATCCTCGCGAGCAAGAACGAAGGCAACGCCATCAAGAAAAAGGAAGACACCCACCGGATGGCGGAGGCCAACCGGGCGTTCGCGCATTACCGCTGGTAGGCGCGGCCCGGGT
>JBBIMQ010000298.1:0-3747 GCA_037444345.1 Gemmatimonadota bacterium
GAGCAGGCGGGCGCGTGCGCTCTGGTGCTGGAACTGGTGCCGGCTGCGCTCGCGGCGGACCTGAGCGCGCGCCTGGCCATTCCGACCATCGGCATCGGCGCGGGTCCCGGTTGCGACGGGCAAGTCCTGGTGCTGCACGACATGCTGGGCCTCAACGAGGGGTTCGCCCCCCGGTTTCTCAAACACTACGCCAGCCTCGCAGCGCTGGTGCGCGAGGCGGCGGAGCGGTACGCCCGCGAAGTGCGGGAGGGCACGTTTCCGGGGAAGGAGCATAGTTTTGAGTGAGGCACCGGCCGAGTCGCCCGGCGCGACGATGCTCGAGATCAGTGATCCCCCCGCTCTCCGTTCCTGGGTCCGCGAGCAGCGCCGAACCGGCCGCCGAATCGGGCTGGTACCCACCATGGGGGCCCTGCACGAAGGGCACCTGAGTCTGGTGGATCTGGCCCGGCGCCACGCCGACAGCGTGGTGCTGAGCGTCTTCGTCAATCCGCTGCAGTTCGGGCCAGGGGAGGACTATGCCCGCTATCCCCGAGATCTGTCCCGCGACGCGCGGCTGGCCGCCCAGCGAGGGGTCGCGGTGCTGTTCGCGCCGTCGGTCGAACAGATGTACCCGGCCGGAAACGAGATCCGGGTGGTCGCGGGGGAGATGGCGAGCGACTGGGAGGGGGCGGTGCGCCCCGGGCACTTTACCGGCGTGCTCACCGTGGTCGCCAAGCTGTTCAACCTGGTCCAGCCCGACGTGGCGGTCTTCGGCCAGAAGGACATCCAGCAGGCAGTGCTGATCCGGAAACTGGTTCGCGACCTGGATTACCCCATCGAGCTGGTCATCGGGGGAACCGTCCGCGAGCCGGATGGATTGGCTCTGAGCAGCCGGAACGCGTACCTGTCCGCCTCGGAGCGGGGTGAGGCGCTGGGGCTCTTCTGCGCCCTGGAGGCGGCGCGGCGAGCCTGGAGGGCGGGGGAGCGGGACCCGGCGCAACTGGAGCGGATCCTGCGCGAGGAAATCCGGATGCATCCGGCGCTGACCCTGGACTATATTGCCATCGTGGAGCCGACCGAGTTCAAACCGGCCCGGCGCGCCGAGCCTGGCACGATCATCGCGGTGGCGGGTCGAGTCGGAACCACCCGATTGCTGGACAACGTGATTCTGGGAGCCGAGCCCTGAAATGCAGCGCCGCGTGATGAAGTCGAAGATCCACCGCGCCACGATCACCTCGACGGACCTTCACTACGAGGGGTCGCTCACGCTGGACCAGGACCTGATGGACGCGGCCGATCTGCTCGAGCACGAGGAGATCCAGGTCGTCAACGTGAACACCGGCGATCGGTTTTCGACCTACGTGATCCCGGGACCGCGGGGCTCTGGGGTGGTGCAGCTCAACGGGGCCGCGGCCCGGCTGGGCCTGCCCGGAGATCTCGTGATCCTGATTTCCTGGGCTCAGCTCGACGACGCCGAGGCGCGCGGCTTCCGCCCCGTGGTGGTCCACGTGGATGAGCGCAACCGGCCGTTCCGACCTCAGCTCCGGGCCGAAGGGTGACCGGCGCGGCGGGGATGGGGGTGCCCCGGCTCTCGCCGCCCTCCGGGCTCCGGCCGACGCTGCCGCCCTGGGCGGTGGTGACGCCGGAACGGCTGGGGCATATCGAGCGGGTGGCCCAGCTGGTCGCGAGCTGGGCGGAGGAGATGGGGGTGCCTGACAGCGAACGCAACCGCTGGCTCCGCGCCGTGTGGCTCCACGATGCCCTGCGCGACGCGCCGCTGGAAGAGCTGGAGCGCTGGGCCCCGTCGGTGCCGGGGCCAGCGGAGGTGCGGCACGGGCCCGCCAGCGCGGCGCGGGCCAAGGCCGACGGCGAGACCGATCGTGGGGTGCTGGACGCGGTTCGCTATCACACCTTCGGGCTCGCCGAGTGGGACATGGTGGGGCGGGTGCTGTACTGCGCCGACTTCCTGGAACCCGGCCGGAAGTACGAGAAGGAACACCGGGCGGCGCTGGCGGCACGCTTCCCCCGCGACCCGAGCGGGGTCCTGCGCGAGGTGGCCCGGCTCCGGCTCGGCCACTGGATTCAGTCGGGCTATCCGCTGCCCGATCCGACCGTCCGGTTTTGGAATTCGCTCCTCCCGCGCGCCGCCTCCTGATCGCGGCAGGCGCCATGGCCGGGCTGATCGCCCTGGTCCTCCTCGTCGCCCGCTCGCGCCGCGAACACCTGGCCGGGCACGCCTTTCCGCTGCCCTCCCCGAACGACCGGGTGCTGGTGGAGGTCCTGAACGCCAGCGGCCGCCAGGGCCTCGCCCGCCAGGCCACTCGGCTCCTGCGACGGCGCGGGCTGGACGTGATCTACTTCGGCAACGCCGAGGGGGTCTCCGGGCTGGAGTCCACGCGGGTGCTGTCGCGACGGGGGGATCCCGGCCGAGCCCGGCGCGTCGCCCAGGCGCTGGGGACCGGCCGCGTGGCCGAGCAACCCGACTCCCTGCGGCGGGTGGACGTCACCGTCCTCCTGGGGAAGGACTTCGAGGGGGCCGCCGACCTCCGCCCCTGAGCGCGGCACCGGAGGTCAATCGGGCCCGCGCACGAGCCCCAGCACGATATCCATGACATTGGTTCCGGTGAGCCCGGTGCGGAAGAGTGCGCCGGCGGCCGCCAGAGCCTCGTAGCTCCGGTGCAACCGGAGGTCCTGCTCCGGGTCGCGCCCGGCCTGGCGCACGCGCTCCCAGGTCGTCGCGTCTACCAGTGCGCCGGCCGCGTCGGTGGGGCCGTCGCGTCCATCCGTGCCTGCGGCAAGGAGATAGACCTTCCGCCTGTCAGGGCGGGTCCGAGCGAGCGTTCGAGCGGCGGCCAGCGCGAGTTCCTGGCAGCGGCCGCCGAGGCCCGCGTCAGGCGTGAGCGTCACGGTGGTCTCGCCCCCCCAGATCAGGACCGTATGTTTATGCATCGCGCCTTGCGCCGGGGACGCGGATGTGCCATCATAATCCAGGAGTTCGGACGCCAGGCGCGACCCGACCAGAGACGCTTCGCCGGCCAGGGCCGCGTCCCGGAGAAGTGCGTGCAGGCCCAGTGCCCGCGCCCGCGCGCACGCCGCCTCGAGCGCGAGCCGGTTGCTCGCGATGAGAATGCTCTCGGTGGTGGCGAAGGCGGGGTGGTCGGGCTTTGGTGTCTCGGGGGCTTCGCCGCGCTCCACGGCCGCAACTGTCCGACGCAGCGATTCGGGGATCTTCTGCCACAGGCCGGCGGCGGTCAGCGCTGCTCGCACCGCCGCGGCCGTGGACGTATCCGGAATGCAAGGGCCGGACCCAATGGACTCGAGCTGGTCGCCAATGACGTCGGAGATTGTGAAATTTTTCACGTACGCCGGGTGGAGGGCGACGGCCAGGCGTCCGGCGGCCCAGCGGGCGAACCGTTTGCGGATCCGGTTCATCGCCACGATATCGAGGCCGGACCCGAGCAGCAGGTCATAGAGTGCCGTGAGATCGGCCGGGCTCACCCCGGGGATCGGCGCGCCGATGAGGCTGGTGGTCCCTCCGGAGAGCCGGACCCAGACCTCATCGTCGGGCCGGACCAGACTGACGGCGCGGCCGAGCTCCTCGGCGGCGCGCAGGGAACCCGGGCCGGGCCGGGGATGATCGCCCACTGCGACCGCGAGGCGGGGATCCGGGGCGGGCACGGGTTCGGGGACCACCAGCAGGCCGCCGGCCAGCTCGCGCCCCGCCTCCTGCAGCGCGGCGACCGCCGCCTCGGCCATGGGTTGCGCCGC
>JBBIMQ010000299.1:0-3710 GCA_037444345.1 Gemmatimonadota bacterium
GGTGCCGCCACGTGATGGAGGAGGTGAAGCGGCGCCTGCCGGTCTGGAAAAAGGAGTTCTTCGCGGACGGAGGTGTCGAGTGGGTGGGTGCTCCGGCGGACCGGCTAGCGGGCACGGAGTCTCCGCTCGTGGTCCGAGGCGCGACACCATGAGCGGTCCCACGATTCCGTCGCCTCCCCCCGCACCAGGCCCCGCCCCCGCCCCCGCCGGTCCGCCGGTCGGCCTCTCCGACCTTCTGGGCCGCCCGCTTCGGCATCTCCGTCACCGATCGCTGCAACATGCGGTGCCGGTACTGCATGCCGGAGAGCGAGTACGTCTGGCTGCCCCGGCCCTCGATCCTCTCCTTCGAGGAGATTGACCGGCTGGTCGGCGTGTTCGCGCGGCTCGGTGTCACCAAGGTGCGGTTGACCGGAGGGGAGCCGCTGCTCCGCCGCGACCTCCCCACCCTGGTCCGGCTGCTGGCGTCGCGGCCGGGCATTGCCGATCTCGCTCTGACCACGAACGGCATCCTGCTTTCCGACCACGCCCGGAGCCTGAAGGCGGCGGGGCTCGGTCGGGTGACCGTGAGCCTGGACACGCTCCGGCCGGAACGGATGCAGTGGTTCGCGCGGAGCCAGCGGCACGGGGATGTGCTGGCGGGCATCGCGGCCGCCCAGGCGGCGGGGTTCGACCGGCTCAAGCTCAACAGCGTGGTGATCCGCGGCTTCAACGACGACGAGCTGGTCGAGCTGCTCGAGTACGCCCGGAGCCGGGGCGCAGAGATGCGGTTTATCGAGTACATGGATGTGGGCGGGGCGACGGCCTGGCGGATGGACGATGTGGTCTCGCAGCGGGAGATCCTCGATCGGCTCGCCGCGCGCTTCGGTCCGATCGAACCGCTCCCGGGCTACGGGAGCAGCGCCCCGGCCGAGCGATTCCGCCTGGCGGACGGAACCGTGTTCGGGGTGATCGCCTCCACGACCCGGCCGTTCTGCCGCACCTGCGACCGGGCGCGCCTGACGGCCGATGGCCACCTGCTGCTCTGCCTTTACGCGGAGAGCGGGGTGGACCTGCGGGAACCGCTCCGGCTCGGTGCCTCCGACGAGGAGCTGGCGGCGCTGATCCGGGACGCCTGGGCGGGGCGGCGGGATCGAGGCGCCGAGGCGCGGGCCGAGCTTCCTGATCGCGGGGCGCTGTATCCGCTGGCCTGGCTGCGGGCCGACCCGCTCAAGGAGATGCACACCCGCGGCGGGTGACCGCCCGGTGCTCCTCCGGCGCTGGTTCTCCGATTCCTATGGCCTTGCACGTCGCGCTCATCGAACCGCAGATTCCGCCCAACACGGGCAACATTGCCCGGCTCTGCGCCGCCACCGATACCCCGCTCCACCTGATCGGCCCCCTCGGGTTCGATCTGAGCGATCGCGAGCTTCGGCGGGCCGGTCTCGACTACTGGGACCAGGTGGATCTCTGGGTTCATCCCGACTGGTTCCGCTTCCGCGACGCCATCAGTCGCGACCGCTGCCTGTACTTTTCGGCGCGGGCGACGCAGGACTACCGGGAGGCCCCCTACCGGGAGAACAGCGTCCTGGTCTTCGGCAACGAGACCGACGGGCTGCCGCAGAAGATTCTCGAGAAGCATCCCGACCGGTGCTATCGGATACCGATGCCGGGAGGGGTTCGCAGCCTCAACCTGGCCAATGCAGTGAGCGTGGTGCTGTATGAAGGGCTGGGGCGCCTGGGCCGGAGCGAGGCCCCGCCCCCCGGGGTGCCGGTCGGGTGCGAGAGCGAGGCTCGGTCCCCGGCTCCCCGGCGGGGGTCGCGGCGCCGCGGCCGGGGTGGTGCCGCTCGCTGAGTGGAGTAGAGCTCGCAGGACGGGCGCTGGTCGGTCCTTCCGTCCGTGAGTAACTTACGCCGCTCGTTCGCCCGCCGGCCGGCGGGCACCGGTCACTCCAGCAACGGTTCGCTCGCGGCATGCTGAACAAGATCACCGTGGTGGGCGCCGGCAACGTGGGGGCCACGGCAGCCCAGCGAGTTGCCGAGAAGCACCTGGCCCGCACCGTCGTGATGGTGGACGTCATCGAGGGCGTGCCGCAGGGCAAGGGGCTCGACCAGTGGCAATCGGGCCCGATCGAGGGGTTCGACACCCGGGTGATCGGCAGCAACAGCTACGAGGAAGCGGCCGGCACCGACCTGTTCATCCTGACCGCGGGCATCGCCCGCAAGCCCGGCATGAGCCGCGACGACCTGGTGAAGACCAACGCGGACATCGTCCGGTCGGTGGCCGAGAACATCCGGCGGGTGGCTCCCCAGAGCCTCGTGATCGTGGTGTCCAATCCGCTGGACGTGATGTGCTACGTGACGATGAAGACGACCGGATTCCCGCGGGAACGGATCATCGGGATGGCGGGGGTGCTGGACACAGCCCGCTACCGGGCCTTCCTGGCGGAGGCGCTCGAGGTCTCGGTCGAGGACATTCAGGCGATGGTGCTGGGCGGGCACGGCGACACCATGGTCCCGCTGGTCTCCTACACCACGGTGTCCGGGATTCCCGTCACCCAGCTTCTCGACCGGGCGGCGCTGGACGCGATTGTCCAGCGGACCCGGAACGGCGGGGCCGAGATCGTGGCGCTGCTCAAGACCGGTTCGGCGTACTATGCGCCGAGCGCGGCCGCGGTCCAGATGGTGGAGGCGATCGCCCTCGACAAGAAGCGGCTCCTGCCCTGCTCGGCGTGGCTCCAGGGGGAGTACGGGCTGTCCGGCGTCTTCTGCGGAGTGCCGTGCAAGCTGGGACGCCGGGGGCTGGAGCGGATCGTGGAGGTGGCGCTCACCGAGCAGGAGAGGGCGGACCTGCACCGGAGCGCGGCGGCGGTGCGGGACGTCATGCAGGTGGTCGGGTAGGGCGGGGCGATGCGGCCACTTCGCACGTTCTGGCACTCGACGGTGGGGCAGAAAGTGGTGATGGCCGTCACCGGCCTCATCATGATCGGCTTTCTGATCGCTCATGTCGCGGCGAACCTTCAGGTCTTCGCGCCGGATGCCGCGGTCAAACTCCGGGAATACGCTCTGCTGCTCCGGCGTTTTGGCGGCCTGCTCTGGCTGGTTCGCGGGGTGCTGCTGGTCTCGCTGGTGCTCCATGTCGTGGCTGCCTGGCGGCTGACCCGGCTGGATCGGGCGGCCCGGCCGGTGGCCTACGCGCGGCGGGACCTTCAGGCGGCGACACTGGCCTCGCGCACGCTGCGGTGGGGCGGCGTCGTGCTGCTCGGGTTCATCGTCTATCATCTCTTGGATTTTACGTTCGGAACGGTCCACCCCGACTTCCGGCACCTGGAGCCCTACCACAACATCGTGACCGGCTTCCGCCGGCCGCTGGTGGCGCTGTTCTACGTGATCGCGATGGGGGCGGTGGGCCTCCACCTCTACCACGGTGCGTGGAGCAGCTTTCGCAGCCTGGGGCTGGCGCGGCCCAGATCCGAGCCGCGGCGCCGGCCAGTGGCCCTGGTGCTCGCGATCGCGGTGGCACTCGGGTTCGCCATCATTCCGGTGGCGGTGCTCGCGGGGTGGATCGAATGAAGCGCGCCGGCCGGAGGGCCGGGTGATCGGACCCGGTGAGGGCGTGGCGTGGCGGCCCGGGGGGCCCCCCCCCCCCGCCCGCCCCCCCGCCCCCGGGCGGGGGGGGGTTGGGCCGGCGGAAGGGGCGCAATGAGCGAGGACGCAAAGAACCCCGCCGGCCC
>JBBIMQ010000300.1:0-3701 GCA_037444345.1 Gemmatimonadota bacterium
GGCGATCGGTCTGATCCTGGCACAGCTCCCGTTCGTCTGGAATCTGATCCGAAGCTATCGCCGCGGGGCGGTGGCGGGCCCCAACCCATGGCAGGCCAACAGCCTGGAGTGGGCGGTTCCGTCGCCGCCGCCGCACGGCAACTTCGCCGCCCCGCCGGTGGTGTACCGCGGGCCGTACGAGTTCAGTGTCCCGACCCGGGCCCAGGATTTCTGGCCCCAGCATCAGGAGGGATGATCCCTTGGTACACGCCACTGGTCTCGCTGCCCAGCGCCCGGGCCTCGAGGGGGTGCCGCGCGGCCGCCTCGCGCTCTGGTGGGTGATCGCCTCGGAGGTGGTCATTTTCGGGGGCCTGATCGCGAGCTACGTGCTCTACCGCATACGATTCCCCGAGTGGGGCGAGTTCGCGCGCCACACCTCGACCCCGCTGGGGGCCTTCAACACCCTGGTGCTCCTCACCAGCAGCTTCACGGTCGTGATGGCCCACCAGGCCGCCGGCACGGGGGCCCTCCGGGCGATGGGGCGGTACCTGCTCGCCACCATCGGACTTGGCGGGGTCTTCCTCATCGTCAAGGCGGTCGAGTACACCCACGAGATTCAGGCGGGCTTTACCTTCACGGCCAATCTCTTCTGGTCGTTCTACTACACGATGACCGGGCTCCACGCCAGTCACGTGATCGCCGGCATGGTCGCGCTGGCACTGGTCCGCCGCCAGGCGCTGCGGGGGCGGTCGCTCCACCGGGTGGAGCTGGCTGGCCTCTATTGGCACTTCGTGGACATCGTCTGGATCTTCCTGTTCCCGCTGCTGTATCTGGCCCGATAAGGCCCTGGAAATGCCGCCCATGTCCGATCACTCCTCGAGTTCGCAGCCGACGGTCCAGGATTACCACGGGCACCCGAACTACCGCCTGGTCTGGGCCGGGCTGGTCGTGCTCCTCGCCCTGAGCCTCGCCCTGGGTGCCCTGGGCAACCACCGCCTGGCGGTGAGTCTCATTTTCGGGCTTGCCGTCGTGAAGGCGCTGCTGGTGGCGGGCAACTTCATGCACCTGCGGTGGGAGCCCCGGCTGGTCTGGCTGGTCGCGGGATGGGGGCTCCTGGTGGTCGCGTTCTTCTACTTCGGGGTGCTACCCGACATCGTGTACGTGCCCCGGCAGCTGGCCCGATGACGGCTGCGGCCGTGGCGAAACCGCGGGACGGCGAGGGCCTGTCCAGCCACGTGCTGGGCACGGTGCTGCTCGTCGCGGCGGAGGTGATGTTCTTTGCCGGCCTCGTCAGCGCGCTGTTGGTGGCCCGCGCCAACATGACCGTCTGGTCGGTCGCGGATCAGCCGCGGTTTCCGGTCCTGCGCACTGCCCTCAACTCGATGATCCTGCTCCTGAGCGGGCTCACCCTGCGGCGAGCGGCGCGGGAAGAACGGGCCAGCGGGTGGAGCCAGGACGTGACCCGGTGGGTCGGGATCACGGCCGTCCTGGGCGGCATGTTTCTCTCGCTCCAGGGCGTGGAATGGTTCCGGCTCCTGCGCCACGGTATCACGGCGACCGTGAGCCTCGCGGCGGGGTTCTTCTATCTGATTGTAGGGGCCCATGCCTTGCACGTGATCGCCGGCTTGATCGTGCTCGGCATCGTGGGGCTCGGCGCCCCGAGCCGGCGGCGGCTGGAGGTCGCCGTCATCTACTGGAGCTTCGTGGTCCTCCTCTGGCCGGTGCTCTACGTCCTGGTGTACCTCGCATGAGGAAGCTGGCCTGCCGGCTGGTCCTCGTGGCGGCGCTGTCCGGCGCACCAGCTCCCCTCCTGGCGTGCCCGGCCTGCCTCGGCCAGGGGATTCCCGGCCGGGCCATACGCACCTACCTGGGGATCACACTGCTCCTGAGCGTGCTGCCTCTGGTGGCCGGCACAACCCTCTGGTGGCTGGTGCGGCCGAGGAGGGAAGCCCCCGGACCGCCGTCGGGCCCGCCGGAGCGGCATGGTCTGGGTCCGTGAGCTGCCGGCCCTCAATGCCGGCCTGAACGCCACCTGCGGTTTCCTCCTCGCTCTGGCCTGGATTTCCGCGCGCCGGAAGAACATCGCCGGGCATCGAGCTTGCCTGCTTCTCGCCCTGGTCTGCTCGGCGCTGTTCGTGGCGGGGTATCTCGCCTATCACGGCCTTGTTGGCCAGGTGCGCTTCGGGGCCGCCGGCCCGGTCCGGACGGTCTTCCTTGCTGTGCTCTGGACCCACACCGGCGGAGCCGTGCTGGTTCCCGTCCTGCTCGGCGCGACCCTGCTCGCCGCCAGGCGGGAGCGCCAGGTGCGCCATCGGCGGCTGGGACGCCTGACCCTGCTCGCCTGGTTCTACGTCTCGATCAGCGGTGTGGTGCTGTACTGGCTCCTGCGGCCGTATTACCCCGCTGGTTGACCGCCGGAGGCCGGAGGCGGCACCGGGGCGGGGGAGGCCGAGGCCGGCGACTCCGGGCGCGGTTGCCGCGCTTCACCAGCTCTTCACGCCGGGTTCATCGCCCTTTCAGCCTCGCCGCAGAGCTTCGGCTCCATCCCGTCCACCACGGAGCCACCATGAATCTGCGTCGTCCAAGTCTGATCGCTGTTCTCCTGGTTCTCGCCGGCGTCCCGCCGGTGCTGGCGCAGTCGCGCCCCTGGCTGGTGCGCGCGCGCGGCATCGCGGTGTTGCCGAACGCGTCCAGCGAACCCGGCGGACTCGATGTCGAGGCTGATGCGACCGCCGAGATCGACATCACCCGGACACTGAACCGGTTCCTCGCCGTGGAGCTGGTCCTCGCCACCGCGGCGCAGGAAGTCAAGGCCGGTGCGACGAGCCTGGGAACCGTGACTCACCTTCCTCCCACGCTGTTGCTGCAGGCTCGTCCGATCGAAGGGCGCGCGTCGCCCTACGTCGGCGCCGGGATCAACCTCACCACGTTCTACGCCAAGTCCGGTGGCCTGGAGAACCTGGATCTGTCCACCAGCGTGGGCTGGGCGGTGCAGGCGGGGCTCGATCTGCGCCTGGGAGAGCGCACCGTTCTCAACCTTGACGGGAAGTACGTGCACCTCACCACGGAGGTGAAGTCCGGCGGGACCAAGGTGTACGACCTCAAGATCAACCCGTTCGTCATCGGCGCGGGACTGGGATACCGCTTCTGAGAAGGCCGGGCGCGCGGGCAGGCCAGTCCGGCCCGCGCGCCCGCGCCATCGCCGGGCCGGGGGGGCGATGCTATAGCTTTCCCCCATGACCCTTGTCACCTCTCCGGCCACCATTCTGAGCACCGTCCGGTACAGCGAGACCTCCAAGATCGTCCGCCTGGCGACGCGAGATCACGGGGTGCAGAGCGCCATCGCCAAGGGAGCGATGCGGCCGCGGAGCCGCTTCGGGGCGTCGCTCCAGCCGCTCAGCGACGGGGTGGCTCATCTGGTGCTGTCGCAGCGGCGGGAGCTTCACCTTCTCACCGCGTTCGACCTGATGCACCTCCGGGTCTCGCTGGCGAGTGACGTGGGCCGCTACGCCACCGCCGCGGTCCTGGCCGAGCTGATGCTCCGGTGCGCGCCGGCGGCACCGCACCCGGAGGGGTTCGACGTGCTGCGGCACGGCCTGAGCCGGTTGGAGACCGTTTCCCGCGATGAGCTCGAGCCGGCAGCGCTCCAGGCGCTGTGGGCTCTGGTGGGGGCCCTGGGGTTCGCCCCGGCGCTCGACGCCTGCGTACAGGACGGCGTGGCG
>JBBIMQ010000301.1:0-3699 GCA_037444345.1 Gemmatimonadota bacterium
CGAGGCCGAGCCCTGGACCCCGATGGCGGCCACGGCGACCGTCCTGGCCCATCGCCTCCGCTTTCCGGCCGTGGTCTTCACCTGGCAGAGCGTCCGCCGCACCTACTCGCTGGCCGAGCGCTGGCGCCGCCACCGGACGGTAAGCCGGGCGCGGGCCTTCGTGGGCGGGAACCAGCTCGCCGCGAGGCTGCTGGCGCGGGAACGGCCTGACGCCCTGGTTGGCGTGATCCCCCAGACCGGCATCACGCCCCCGCTCGAAACCCGCCGCCCCGAGCACCAGGCGCTGGCCATCGGCTTCGTGGGGAGGCTGGTGCCGGAGAAAGGGCTGGACGCGCTCTTCCGCGCCCTGGTCCAGCTCCATGGCCGCTGGAACCTCACGGTGGTGGGCACCGGCCCGGAGCAGGAACATCTGGAAGCGCTGGCCGAGCGGCTCGGCATCGCCTCCCGAGTGGCCTGGCTCGGCGCGCTCCCGCCGGCCGAGCTCGAGCGGCTCTGGCCCGCGCTCGATTGCCTGGTCGCCCCGTCGCGCACCACTCCCCACTGGGTGGAAACGTTCCATCCCGCGCTGATCGAGGCGATGGGCCACGGGGTCACGGTCGTCGTGACCGATTCCGGCGCCCTGCCGGAACTGGTGGACACCGCGGGCCTGGTGGTGCCGGAGGACAACGTGCCCGCCCTGGCCGAGGCCCTCCAGCATCTCGCCGATGCCCCGCGCGAACGGCTGCGCCTCGGCCGCGAGGCGCGGCTCCGCGTGATGAGCCACTACGTGGACGACGCCGTGGCCCGGCGCACGGTGGCCTTCTGGGAGCAGGTGGTGCGGCCTCCCGCACCCCATTGACCCCCCCTCCCGGCGGGTCCATCTTCAACCGCCATGCGACGTTGTCCTGCCGTCTCGCCTGGTGTTGCCCTTGGTCTCGCCTCTGCTCTGACACTGCTGCCCCTGGCCGGCCGGCTCGCGGCCCAGGTTCCGGCCCGCCCGCCCAGCCCCGAGGAAGCCCGGCGGGTGCTCCAGACCCGGCCCGATCTTGTGAGGCAGCTCCGGGAGCGGATCGGCGCCTCCGGACTCACTCCGGAGCAAATCCGGGCCCGGCTCCGCGCCGCTGGCTATCCCGAAACCCTGCTCGACGACTACCTCGCCACCACCGATACCACTCGCGCCCTCCGCCCGGGCGCCAACATCCTCGAGGCGGTACGGGTCCTGGGCATCGTGAGCGGCGAGGAGGCCGAGTCGCTGCTTGTCCTGACGGACTCCGCCCTCAAGGTCGCCGACTCGCTCCGCGCCGACTCGCTGGCCGACACCACGCGGGGCCTCCAGATCTTCGGCCTCAGCGTCTTCCGCCGCGCCACCAGCCTCTTCCAGCCGGCTCTGAGCGGCCCGGTGGACGAGAACTACCGGCTGGGCCCGGGCGATGGCCTGGTCCTCATCCTGAGCGGCGACGTGGAGCTGGCCTACGAGCTCACCGTCACCCGGGAGGGGCTGATCGCCATCCCTCAGGTGGGCCAGCTCTACGTGGCCAATCTCACGCTGGGCCAGCTGGAGGACCTGCTCTATGCCAGGTTAGGCAGGGTGTATTCCGGCGTGCGCCGCGGTCCCGGGGCCACCACCCGCTTCACGGTGAGCGTGGCGCGGCTCCGCACCGTGCAGGTGTTCGTGACCGGCGACGTCGCGCGGCCGGGGTCGTACCAGATCTCCGCCGCGGGAACGGCGCTCACCGCCCTCTATGCCGCCGGCGGACCCACGCCCAACGGCTCCTTCCGGCGGATCGAGATCCGCCGCGGCGGCGAGCTCCTCGACTCGCTGGATCTCTACGACTATCTCCTCCGGGGGGACAACCGCCACGACCGGCGGCTCGAGACCGGCGACGTGGTCTTCGTCCCGGTCCGCCAGACCCAGGTCAAGGTGGCCGGGCGGATCGTGCGGCCCGCCATCTACGAGCTCCGTCCCGGCGAGACGCTCCGCGATCTCTTGCAGGCGGCCGGGGGCTTCGCCCCCGAGGCGCTGCGGCGCCGGGTACAGGTTGACCGGATCCTTCCCCCGGCTGAGCGAGGCCCGGGCGGCCGCGACCGGGTGGTGATCGATCTCGCCTCCGATCAGTTCGCCGACGGCCTGGGACCGCCCTTCCCCATGGAGCCGGGAGACTCGGTGACGGTATTCGAGGTCGCCGAGCGGCGCCGCAACCTGGTGACCGTGGAGGGGGCCGTCTGGGTGCCGGGTCCGGTGGGTTTCACCCCCGGCATGCGGCTCTCCGAGGCGATCCGTCTGGCCGGAGGGCCCAAGCCCGATGTCTACCTCGACCAGGTGCTGGTCACCCGGCTCCTCCCCGACTCCACTCGGGTGCAGCTCCGGTCCCGCCTGCGGGACAGCACCGGGGCCGTGACCGACGACCTGCCGCTCGCCGAGGACGACGAGGTCCGCCTCTTTTCCCGCACCGAGTTCCGGCCCGAGCGCTACGTCGCCGTGACCGGTGCGGTGCGCAAGCCGGGCCGCCTCCCCTACCGCGACGGCATGACCCTCCGCGACGCCCTGCTCGAGGTGAAGGGCCTCACCGAAGACGCCCTCCTCACCGAGGCGGAGATCGCCCGGCTGCCGGAAGACACGGCGCGGGTGGGCGGCCGGGTCGCCAAGACGATACGGGTCCCGCTCGACTCCACCTACCTCTTCGAGCGCGGCCCCGACGGGCGCTATCTGGGTCCGCCCGGGATCCCGGCGCCCTCGGGCGGCGCCGCCGAGGTCCCCTTGCGGCCTTACGACAACGTGCTCGTCTTCCGCCAGCCGGACTGGGAGCTCCAGCGCACCGTCGCCATCGCGGGCCAGGTGCGCTACCCGGGCCGCTACGCGCTCCTCACCCGGACCGACCGGCTCACCGACCTGATCGAGCGGGCCGGCGGGCTCACCAAGGAAGCCTATCCCGAGGGCGTCCAGTTCTTCCGCTCGGTGGACCGGGGGGGCCGGATCGGTATCGATCTGCCCCGCGCGTTGCGCGACAGGAGGAGCCGGGAGAATCTCATCCTGGCCGGCGGCGACTCCATTTTCATTCCGGAGTACATCCCGGTGGTGTATGTGCGCGGCGCGGTCAACGCCCCGCAGTCGGTCAATTACAACCCGGGGAAGAACCTCGACTACTACATCGCGGCGGCCGGCGGCTACCATCGCGACGCCGACCGGGGCCGGGCCTACGTCACCCAGCCGAACGGGAAGGTGGAAAGCGTCGCGCGGCGCTTTCTCCTGCCTGACGGCAAGCCCAGGCCGCTCGCGGGGGCGGCGATCTTCGTACCCGAGCGGGACAAGACCCTGCGCCGCGACTGGGTGGCCCTGGCGGGGTCCATCGCCCAGATCCTGGCGAGCCTCACGGCGATCGTGGTGGTGGTGGTGCGGCGCTGAGCCGGGCCGGCCGGGGGGCCGGGCCCGGCGCCGATCGCGGCACGCCGGCGAGCGACGGCTCGTAGTCAGGCACCAGTCGCCTGAGCAGGGCCCGCAACTCGTCGTCTCCCCAGCCCTCCTGGGCCGCGGCGATGAGATCGTTCACCACGGTCGTCACCCCGACGGGGAGCACCGCGTTCCTGGCCCGGAGCACCTTGGGGTGATCGGTCGGGGCCGCGTGTTCGCCGTCGAAGAAGAGTTCTTCGTACAGCTTCTCGCCCGGCCGGATGCCGGTGAACCGGATCTCGATGTCCTTGCCGAGCCGCTTGCCCGAGAGC
>JBBIMQ010000302.1:0-1376 GCA_037444345.1 Gemmatimonadota bacterium
GGGTGCCTCCGGAAGCCTGACGCACGCTGTCCGCCTCGGCCCGCGTGGCGAACGCGGCGAGCCCGCTCGCCATCGGGGTGGGAAGGTCGGGGCGCCTCAGGTAGACGGCACGGCGGGCGTCGAGCCAGCGGCCGGGACGGAGGAAGTCGGCCACCCACAGGGAGTGCACCCGGGCCGGCGGCACCTCGCCCTCCTCGAGAAACAACGCCAGGCAGGCCGGATCGTCGAAACTCAGAGCCTTCCCCGACCGCGTGACGAGCTGGGCCGCGAAACGCAGGTCGCTGATCGCCATGTGGCAGTGCGCGCACTGCTCCGCCCAGAGCGCGACGGGACGGGGCCTCGGCGCCTGACAAGCTGCCGCGAGGAGAAAGAGCGCGAGAAAAAGCGCTGGCACGATCCGGAAACCGGTATCAGTCATCGCCACGAGGCGCGGAAGCCGGCAGTCATTGCAAGGAGGCGCCGCAGGGCCCCGTTCAGTCATTGCGAGGAGGCCCCGAAGGGGCCGACGAAGCAATCCCCCGCCCCCGGCACCCAGGCCCGGCCAGATTGCTTCGCACCCCTCGCTTCGCTCGGGGGTGCTCGCAATGACCAGGCGCGCCGGCACCCCGATCCCCTCCCGCCGGCTGGGCGTGCCCGGTGCCCCCACCCCCTCACGCGGCCACCGAGGTTAGGCCCGCACGGGCGGTCTCCGCCGTGGGGGCCTTCTCGCGGCGGGCGAGCCGGCATTCCCGCACCGACAGGGCGATCGCCAGCCCCAGCACGCCGAGCGCGATCCACCCTCCCGCCGCGGGCCAGCTCGTCGCGTGGAAGTTGAGGAGCTGCTTGCTCCCCACGAGCGGCGGCTGATAGCTCATGCCCGGGATCTTCATGATCGCCTGGGGATCGAGATCGTGTCCGTAGTCATAGCCCCACTTCCAGAAGTCCGCCAGCCCGGCCGCCGCGCCCAGGGCGAACACCGCGGTCCAGGCGTAGAGCAGGGGCCGGCGCCCCCAGAGCGCGGCGCCGAGCCCGGTGACGATCAGGCCCGCCAGGATCGCCGGCATGAAACGCAGCTCGGGGATCTCTTCCGGCGTGATCCGCTTCATGCCGATGTAATGGTTGAGATTGTTGATGCTCTCCAGGTCCTGCGGCCGCTCGCCCACGATCCGGTCGATCGCGATGTAGAGCCCCAGGCCCTCGGGATACTGCGGGGCCTTGAGGCGGATGTGCCAGAGCGGCAGCGCATAGGCGCTGGCGAGGAGGAGCGCTCCGAGCGCGAGAAGCAGGCGGGTGGATCTGGTCATGAGTCGGTCCTCGAGATGGCGAGCGGCGAGCGGCCGGCGGTGGAACGGGCCGGGGATCGCCTGGGATCGCCCGGGCCCGTTTCGCGGCCGGCT
>JBBIMQ010000302.1:1386-3694 GCA_037444345.1 Gemmatimonadota bacterium
GGGGGGCGGGGGGGGGGTGGGGGGGTGGGGGGGGCGGGGGGGGTGGGGCGGGGCGGGCCGGCCCCCCGCCGCCCGGTCACCGGTGGCGCGTGAGTGTCACCGGGGCACGTTGGCCGCGATCGCCACCGCGGCCCCCGCCGGCGAGACGCGGATGTACCCCTGCATCTCCTGGTGCAGGGCCGAGCAGAAGTCGGTGCAGTAGAAGGGGAAGACCCCGACCCGGTCCGGCACCCAGACGCTCGTGCGCGTGGCGCCGGGCATCACCAGGAGTTCGGCGTCCCGCTGCCCCGTGATGGCGAAGCCGTGCGGCACGTCCCAGTCCTGCTCCAGGTTGGTGACGTGGAAGTACACGCTGTCGCCCACCTGGATCCCCTCGATGTTGTCCGGGGTGAAGTGGCTCCGGATCATCGTCATGTAGACGTGCACCACCTTGCCCTTGCGCTCGACCCGGGCGTCCTTCTCGCTCTTGGTGGCGAAGGGGTTCTTGTTCTCCGCCAGCGGGTAGACCCGGAGCTGCTGGTCCTTGATCTTCGAGGCCAGGATGGCCTGGGCGTAGTGCGGCTCCCCCACGGTCGGGAAGTCGAGCAGCATCTGCATCTTGTCGCCCGTGATGTCAATCAACTGGGCCGATTGCGCCAGCTCCGGACCGGTGGGAAGATAGCGGTCCTTGGTGATCTTGTTGAGCGCGATCGCGTACTTGCCGTACGGCTTCCGGGTGTCGCCTCCCGGGACCAGCAGGTGGCCGATGGAGTAGTACACCGGGATCCGGTCCAGCACGGTGCAGTCCTTCACCCGCCACTTCACGATCTCCGAGGAGATGAACATGGAGGTGTAGGCGTTGCCGTTGGCGTCGAACTCGTTGTGCAGCGGCCCCAGCCCCGGCTGCGGTACCTCGCAGGCGTTGATGGCCTCGTACTTGAGCACGGGGATCCCGCGCACCTCCTTCTCGAAGGCGCGGTCGGCGATCGCCTGCTGGATCTTGCGGAAGGAATGGACCGTGATCGTCGCGGCGAGCTTGCCGCCGGCGGCGATGTACTCCCCGGTCGGGTCCACGTCCACCCCGTGCGGCGACTTCGGCGTGGGGAGGTAGTAGACCAGGCCCGGGCAGTCCGCGGGCTCCAGCACCTTGGCCCCCGAGAGCGTCTCGCTCCGGGCCAGCCCGTCCTCGCCCCGCCAGCTGCGGACATACTTGGCCGGCCAGGTCTTCGCCTTGCCCTGGGCGACGCACTGCTCGGCCTGCTTCCAGTTCACCGCCGCGATGAAGTCCTTGTCGTTCTGCGAGGCGTTCCGCTCCTTGAGCGTGTTGGCCTGCTCGGTGTTGTACGAGGTGAAGAACGCCCAGCCGTGCGACGGCCCCTTGCCGGGACGGGCCAGATCGTAATCGAACCCGGGCATGTGGATCTGGAACGCGAGAGAAAGCTTCCCGCTGGTCCGGTCCACCGCCACGAACGAGATCAGGCCGTCGAAGTTCTCCTTGTAGCTCGCGATCGGAACGTCACGCTGCGGGGTCGGAACGCTGAACCGGGTGGCGCCGACCACGTATTCCGTGTTCTCGGTAGTGAACGGCGAGGCATGGTTCCCCGCGGCGTTCGGGATCTCGATGATCTCCTCGGTCTCCATCTTGGTGAGATCGATACGGGCGATCCGCGGCGTGTT
Organism: Gemmatimonadota bacterium; assembly: GCA_037444345.1. GTDB lineage: Bacteria > Gemmatimonadota > Gemmatimonadetes > Gemmatimonadales > GWC2-71-9 > JADJOM01. Next base: position 3,043 of record JBBIMQ010000302.1, read on the forward strand.
GTTCCCGTTGATGAACAGCCAGCGCCCGTCGTGCTCCCCGGCGGTCATCGAGAGCGAGGGATGGTGGGCATCGTCCCAGGGGACGAAGCCGTAGCTGGTGTTGAGCATGGCCCGGGTGTCCTGGCTGTAGCCGTAGCCTTTCTCGGCATCCTGGGAGAACACCGGGATCACCCGGAGCAACCGCCCCGACGGCAGGCCGTAAACGGCGACCTGCCCGCTGAAGCCTCCCGAGGCGAACATGTAGAATTCGTCGTACTGGCCCGGCGGCACGTACACCTTGGCCGCGGCGTCAACCGCCGCTCCCGCCTGCGAGGTGGTCTTCCCGCAAGCCGCGATCCCCGCCGCGAGGAACAGCAGGCCGGCGGCGGCGGCGCGGGTCCACGGCAGAAAACGCGACATGGCGACTCTCCTGTTCAGGCCGGTTCAGCGACCGGCTTTCGTGGTGGTCTGAGCGCGGAGGTACTCGAGGATCTGGCGAGCCTCCTCCTGGGTGAGACCGAGATTCGGCATCTGGGTCATGTACTCGGCCAGGAGCTGCCTGGCGACCGGATGCCTGGTGTACATCCCCTCGGGGTTGAGGATCATGTTCATGACGTAGGTCGGCGACCGGCGCGCCGTGACGTCGCCCAGCGGCGGCCCCACGTATTTCTCC
>JBBIMQ010000303.1:0-3668 GCA_037444345.1 Gemmatimonadota bacterium
GACGGGCTTTCCTTCCGCGAACGGATGGCCGATGTCGCGCAGCATCTGGAGGCAGGAGGGCCTGATGTCAATCTCGCCGCTCTGCACCCCGAGCGCCTGCATCAGCCGCCGGGCGTTGGTCAGGGTGCGCTCGGTGGTGGCGAAGCCGGGCATGGTGAAGGCCAGAACGTGATCGCGCGGACGCCCTAACAAATCCATCGCAGCCGCGGTCACGAGGAGGGCCTGGGTGGAGTCCAGCCCGCCCGAGATCCCGATCACCGCCCGCTGGATGCCGGTGGCCCGGAGCCGCTGCGCCAGCCCCTGAACCTGGATGTTGTACGCCTCATAGCAGCGCTGGTCGCGGGTGGCGGGATCGGCGGGGACGTAGGGGAACCGCGGCACCGTGCGCATCAGGCGGTCGGTCACGGCCGGGATCTCGAGCTCCAGGGGCACTCGGCGGAGGGCCGCGAGGCGCTCGCGATGCTCGAGGGCGGCGTCCTGGAAGCTGGAAAGCCGCATGCGATCCTGCCGCAGCCGGTCGAGGTCCACGTCGGCGAGCACCACCTGGGGCTGGCTCGAGAAGCGTGCCGACTCCTGGAGCAGCTCACCGTTCTCGTAAATCAGGGCGTGGCCGTCCCAGGCCAGATCAGTGGAGGATTCGCCCGGGCCGGCGGCGGTGTAGAGATAGGCCGCCACACACTTGGCGGACTGGCCCGCGCAGAGGCTTTTCCGGTATTCCGCCTTGCCGATGGTGATGTTGCTGGCCGAAAGATTGGCGAGTACCGTGGCCCCGGCCATCGCGGCCCAGGTGCTGGGCGGGACCGGGACCCAGAGGTCCTCGCACAGCTCCACGTGCAGGGCGAAGCCGCCGAGATTCCGGGCCTCGAAGACGAGGTCGTTTCCGAACGGGGCTCGCTGGCCGGCGAGCCACACCTCTTGCCCGAGGGCATGGCGGGCCGAGGCGTACTGCCGCTTCTCGTAGAACTCCCGATAGTTGGGCAGGTAGGTCTTGGGCGCCACGCCGAGGATCCGGCCCCGGTGCAGGATCACGGCGCAGTTGAAGAGCTTGCCTTCCGCCCGGAGTGGAGCTCCCACCACGAGGACCGGGGCGAGATCCCGGCCCTCGGCGAGCAACCTGGCCAGCGCGCGTTCGACGCCGTCCAGCAGGGCATCCTGCTGGGCGAGGTCGTCCAAGCTGTAGGCGGAGAGGCCGAGTTCGGGAAAGACGGCGAGGACGGCGCCGCGGGCGGCGGCCTCGCGGGCGAGCTCGAGCGTGTGGCTGGCGTTGGCTGCCGGGTCGGCGATCCGCACCTCCGGCACGCAGGCGGCCACGCGGGCGAAGCCGTGCCGGTAGATCGAGGCAAAAGGGAGGCTCATCGAGGACCCCGCGAAGGCACCACCGTGAACGCCCGGCGAGAGATCGCCCTGCCCGCGCCGCTTTCGATCTCCACTTCCAGGATGTAGGGCCCCGGCCGGAGGGAGGCCAGGCTCAGTGTCCGCGCGACCCGCACCACGGAGTCGGCGGCCGCGCTCTCCGTGGCTGTGGCGCTGAGCCGGTTGTTCCCTCGCCGGATGGCGAGTCGGGTCCGGTAGGGCTCTCCCGGCGCGAGGCCGTAGATCTCGTAGTAGAGCTCGACCGGTTCCGCGGGCTCGAACGTCGCCTCCGGCGCCAGGAACGCGGTATCGCCCGGCGCGGGCGACCAGATGGCGCTCCGCCCCCGGACCCCCAGCGCGAGATCGCTGAGCGCCAGGTCCCCGGCCCCGGCTGCCCGCACCGACAGCTCCTCGAGCGGCCGGACCAGGCCGGCGGAGTCGCCGGCCTGAAGCGCCACCCGGTAGCGGTAGGCGCCCGGGGGGACCGCGATCGTGACCCGGCCCACCGCGTCGAACCGGTCCACCGGGGCCGGACGCCAGCTGGCGAGGGCAGTGGTGTCGGCGGTCGCGACCGCCTGGCTCGCCCCGTCGAAGATACCCACCCTGGCCCTCACGCGGAGCCGGAGTCCCGCCTCAGGGGCTGCTCCCGGAGGCCGGGCCACGGGGATGGCGTACACCACGTGGACCAGGGAGCGCCCGGCTTCGGCGCCGATCGTGAAGGGGCGCACCGACGCCGCGAGCGGGCGGGGGAAGCGGAGCTCGAAGCCCTCCGAGGAGGTCGCCACCGAGGCGCTGGCGGCGACCAGGTCGCGTTCTTCCCGAGCGAGCCGGGCGGCGCCATGGGGCCCCCACTGGAGGATCTTGCAATAGGCGTCATGGAGTGCGCACCGCGCGTTGACGCCGAGCTCGATGGCGGCTTCGCTCTCGAACGGCAGCGCGAAGACGCTCGGCTTGAGGCGGTAGTCTTGCAGATCACCCCCACCGCCCCTCCGGGTGCCGAAATGGAGCAACAGATCGCCATCCGCCCGGTGGTAGCGCCAGCTCTCGTTCGGGCCAGCACCGAAGGTGACCGTGGTGACCCGCTGATCGGGCTCGCCGAAGCGCACGTAGACCAGGCCGCGATCGTCGAATCGCGTGGTCCGGGTGGGGAGCATGTCGGTCCAGAGGTCCCGCCGCCGGTTGGTCAGCAGCGGAAAGTGCCGCTCGGCGTGCGCCAGGCGCCGGTAGTGTTCTCGGAGCCGTTCGCCGTCGTCCCGGAGGTCGAGCCGGTCGCGGCGGGACCAGAACCGGCGCAACAACGCGGCGCGCCCGGGGCCCGATGCGGCGTCGAATGCCGCGAGCTCCTCGGGGCTGGCGATCAGGGCGAGGTCGGCCCGGTACGCCGCCACGGTGAGCGGCTCGTCGAAAGCGGCTCCGGCGAAATAGTCCTCCTCCCCCGCGCGCTCGCCGGCGAGGAGGCGGCTCCAGGCTCGCTCGTAGCGTCCCCGTGCCGAGTCGCCCCCCAGGGCGAGGTAGCGGTCGAAGGCCAGTACCGACGCCTCGAGGTCTCCGACCAGGCGCTCGATCTGGCCCCGAAGAAGCTCCACCGCGGGATGCGCCACCCGGCGGCTCGCCGCCCGGAGCACGGGCAGCGCTCGACGCGCGAGAATCGCGGTGTCGCGCAGGGCCTGGGCCGCCTCGCCGAGGGCGAGGATCGCCGGCACCAGGTCCGGATCCAGCTCCCCGGCTCGAGCGAAACACTCCACGGCTTCGGCCAGCGACCCCATGCCGACCCGGGTCCCCAGGTTGGACGGGGTGGCCGCGAGCCAGCCCGCCTCGTGCCGCCTGGCGAGACCCTTGGCGTACCAGCCCCAGGCCCAGCCCGGCGCCAAGGCCAGGGCCGCGTCGAAGTCCCGGCTGGCCCGCCGGAAGCTCCAGCCGTCGCCCAGCTCGCCTAACCTGACCCTCACCAGGCCGCGCAACATCCGGCGGCGAAACTCCCCTGCGGGCTCGGCGCCGGAACGGCCCAGGCGTGCCTCGAGCCGGCGGAGGGCCACGGTGTCGCGGGAGCCGGCAAGATCCTCGGCGAACCGCTCGATCTCCGCCCGATCCGCGGGCGCGGGGAGCGCGAGCTGAACCACGAGCGCCGCCACGTAGATCATGCGACCCACTCCGAGAGCGGGCTGGTGCGGCGCAGGGCCTCGGGGTGCCGGCGGAACCACGACATGACGAGGAGCACCTCGTCGAGATGGGGGAAGGGAAGGGGAACCGGCGAAGGCCCGGGGCCGTTCAGTTCCTCGCGCACCACCGCCCGGAACGCCTCGCGCTCGATCGGG
>JBBIMQ010000304.1:0-3663 GCA_037444345.1 Gemmatimonadota bacterium
CGGCTGGGGGAGCGTGCTGGCGGGCCGGCCGGCGAGCCGCGTTCCCGCCACGCCTTTCTCGCGATCGCCGGCCTGTGGTGCCTGCTGGCGGGACTGGCGGGAACCGTGCTGGCGGGCCTCTGGGCCTTCACCGACCACACCATCGCCGCCCGGAACGAGAACCTGTTCCAGCTCAGCCCGCTCGGGTTGATCCAGCTCCCGCTCCTGGCAAGAGGACTGGCGGGCAAGGGGCCCTGGCTCCGGGCCGCGCGCCGGGTAGCCTGGCTCGGCGCCGCGCTCTCCCTGCTCGGGCTCTTGGTCCACTTCCTGCCCGGCCTCTTTCAGGACAACGCCGAGATCCTCGCCCTGACCGTGCCGGGAAACCTGGGACTCTGGGCCGGGCTTGAGAGCTGGGCCGGGCGGGCGCAGGAGGCTGCGCCTGACCCGCGCGCCTAGTCGCCGTCCCGCGCCTCCCAGACCCGCCCTTCGACGAACAGTCGGAACAGCTCCCCGTCCAGCATCCCCTGCTTCACCTCGTCGGCCAGAATGTCGAGCGCACGGGGCGCGGGCAGGGCTCGCTTGTAGGGGCGGTCCTGCGCGGTGAGGGCGTCGAAAATATCGGCGATGGTCATCATGCGGGTCTGAATCGGGATCGCTTCCCCTCCTACCCGCCGGGGATACCCGGAGCCGTCCAGCTTCTCGTGATGGCCGTAGGCGATGTCGGCGACCTGGGAGAGGCCCTTCGTCCAGGGGATTTTCCGCAGGAAGTCGAAGGTGTGGCTGACATGGCTTTCGATCTCGAGCCGCTCCGCGTCGTCCAGGCTCCCCTTGCGGATGCTGAGCAGGCGCATCTCCGGCTCCCGGAGAAAGGGCTGCGGAGCCCCTTCCATGTCGAGGTAGGTCAGCGCGGCGAACTCCTGGAGCTGGGCGAACTCGCCCTCGGCCAGCACGGTGGGCTCGTTGGCGTGCAGCACCACCTCGAGGAAACGGTCCGCCAGTGCCAGGGCCTGGGCCTGTTCCGCCTCGAGCCGCTGGAGGAACTCGGCGTACCCTTCGCGCCCGTGGCGGAGCAGGAATTCGGCCCGCTGCCGCTCGAACTGCCAGTGCGCCGTGCGCTTGATGAAGGCCTGGCGCTGGCGAATGAGCGCGAGATCGCTCTCGTAGAGTTTCTTGGCCTTCACCAGGACCTGCTCCCGCACGCCGACCTTGCCGAAGTCGTGCAGCAGGCCCGCGTACCGCAGCTCGCGGATCTGGTCCGCCGTGAACCGGACCTGCCGGTAGGGACCGTCCTCCGCCCGGTCCACCACCTTCGCGAGAAGGACCGTTCGGGACGCGACCCGTTCCGAATGGCCCGACGTGGTGGGATCCCGTTGCTCGATCGCGAGCACCGCCGCCTTGACGAACCCTTCGAAGAGCCGTTCGATCGCCTCGTAGAGCTGGCTGTTCTCGATCGAGACCGCGGCCTGCCCGGCCAGGGCCTGCACCAGCCTCACCGTGTGGGGGCTGTAGGGGATCACCTGGCGGGCGAAGTCGTCGGGGGTGGCGAGTCGCGCGCCGTAGTCCCGTTTCCGGTTGATCAGCTGGAGTACCCCGATCACCTCCCCGTGGTGTTTCTGCATGGGGATCACCAGCATGGACCTGGTCCGGTATCCCGACCGCTCGTCGAAGGAATAGGCCACGTCGGCTGGCAGGGTGTACACGTCGTCGAACACCAGCGGCTCCCCACTCAGGGCCGCGGAACCGGCGAGCGAGCCCTGGTCGAGCGGCATGGTGAATTCGACGAAGGGGATGTCCGGCCGGCTGTCGTTCTGGCTCAACTTGAAGCGGAGCCGCTTGCCGCCCTGCTCGTCGCTCTCGACCACATAGAGGCTTCCGGCGTCGGACTGGCTGATGCGCCGGGCCTGGTTGAGGATCAGATCGAGCAGGGTGTTGTAGTTCTTCTCGGTAGTGAGGCGGACCGCGATCTCGGTCAGCTCGGTGATCTCGTCCAGCCGAGCGGCGCTTTCGGCCCGGTGGCGCGCGCTCGCTCGGTGGAGCGCCGAGAGGTGGAAGCCGTTCCGAAGCGCCACCAGGAGCTGCCGCGGCGCCGCCGGGGCCCGGACGAACCCGCTCAGCAGCTCCGCCGGCAGCTCGGCCGGCACGTCATGCTCCTCGGGCTCGCCCAGGGCCACCAGCGCCACGCCGGCGTGGTGCAGCCTGGCGAGCTCCTCGTGCGTCACCGCCTTCCGGGCCGTCCCATCCAGCAGCAATACGGTGGGCCGATCCTCGGCGCCGGGGTCGTCGAGGGACCCGAGGGGGCGGAGTTCCACCCCGTCGGCGGCGAGTGCCGCCGCGACCGGCCCCGGGGACCACCCCGGGGAATGGAGCAGCAGGTACTTCACTCCGAGGCTCCGGGAATCGAGTCGCGCGCCAGGGGCCGGACCCCGGTGATCATGCGGAGCGGCCTCCGGCTCACCTGGTCCACGAAGTGCTCGAGCTTGGCGCTCACCACGTACAGGTGGTCGGCGGTGCGGCGGATCGCCTCGCGGTTGTCGCCGGCGATCGCCGCGGCCGTGAGCGTGAGACTGTCCAGGTGGCCCATGAGGACCCGCGCGCTCGCCAGGGTGGCGCTGATCGAGTCCTGGAGCACCCCCAGCCGCCGGTCGGCGGTCCCCAGCAGGGTGTCGGCGCGGTGAACGGTGGGGCGCAGCGCGGCGAGGGTCTGCTGGACCTCGGCGAGGGTCTGCCGGAGCTCGGGGGCGGTGGCGCCGAGCTCGGTGTGAGCGAGGCTCGCGGTGCGGTCCAGGGTGGCGAGCAGGCGGCGGGTGTCCTTGAGAATGTCCGAGACCTGCTGCCGGAGGGTATCCGCCACCTCCTTGAGGATGTCGGTCCAGCTCAGGGTGAGGGTGCCCCGGATGGTGTCGCCGGGCTCGAGCGCCGCGGCGATGTCGTTGGGCGGCACGACCAGCGCGATGGACGCGCTGCCGATGAGCCCGGTGGAGCTGATCTGCGCCCGGGTGCCGAGCGGGAGGCGAATCGGGACCCCGTTGGCATAGCGCTCCCGGAGTCGCAGCGCGACCAGGAACTGAGGCGGACCCATGCGCCCGCTGTCCACGACCGGCGAGATGGCCGCCACCTCGCCGATGGCCAGTCCCTGCAGATAGACCGGGGTATCCTGCTTCAGGTCCTGCACCGAGGGGCTCAGCATGTACAGGGTCACCCGGCGCTCGGTCCAGCCGCGGGTGACGGCGACCGCCGCCAGCAGCACCGCGATCACCGAAAGCACGAGCAGGCCCACCAGGGCGTCGGCGGTGCGGCGAGTCATGGCGAGCGCTGGGCCGCGGCGTGCCTGCGGGCCAGGCGGAGGATCCGGTCCACCCGCGGGCGCAGCAGGGCGGGGAGGTCCTGTCCCGTGATCAACACCGTGCGGCGGCTTCCCTCGGCCACCTCGCCCCCCCGCGCCAGCTCCAGGAGCTCCGCCGCCACCCCTTCGGTCAGCCCGTCGAAGGGTTGCTCCAGGATCACCAGCTCCGGATCGAAGGCCAGCGCCCGCCCGAGCGCGGCCCGGCGCCGTTCCTCGTCGTTGGTCTCCGCCGGCCGCAGTCCGGCGACCCGAGCAAGCCGCAGCTGAGCCAGGATCACGTCCACCCTTCCCTCGATCTCGCGGGAGCGGTAGTTGCTCCCGAAGCGAAGCGGCAGCCGGAT
>JBBIMQ010000305.1:0-361 GCA_037444345.1 Gemmatimonadota bacterium
CTCCCCGGCCACCATCCGGCACACGATGAGCGAGCTGGAGGAGAAGGGATTCCTCTACCACCCGCACACCTCGGCGGGCCGGATCCCGACCGACCGGGCGTATCGCTGGTACGTGGACAATCTGATGCGGCTCGCGCCGCTCGATCCGGCGGATCGGCAGACGCTGGAGAGCGAGCTGCCCAAGGGGAAGGCGGCCTTGGAGGAGATTCTGCGGCAGGCGGCGCAGGCGCTCGGCGTGGTGACCCAGGAGCTGGGTGTGGCGGTGGCGCCGGCGTTCGATCAGGTCGTGCTGGAGCGGCTCGACCTGGTGCCGGTGTCGTCGGAGCACTTGCTCCTCGTGTTCCATCTGAAGAGCGGTTTC
>JBBIMQ010000305.1:396-3649 GCA_037444345.1 Gemmatimonadota bacterium
GTGCGGACCATCTTCGTGCAGATCCGGGGCGGGCTCGCCCCGGAGGTCGTGGCCCGCGTGGCCCAGACGCTGAACGAGCGCCTGGCGGGGCTCACCATGGCGCAGGTGCGCGGCACGCTGGCGCAGCGGCTCCGCGATGCCGGCCACACCAGCGGCGAGCGGGAGCTGCTCAACATCTTCCTGGAAGAAGGCGAGGAAATTTTTTCGCTCCGGGGCCCGAGCGACCAGGTGGTCCTGGGGAGCGCGCAGATGCTGGCCGAGCAGCCGGAGTTTGCCTCCAACGACCGGATGCGGACCCTGCTCGCCCTCACCGAGCGGCGCGACCTGCTGCAGCGGGCCCTCAGCGCCCGGCAGGGCCGGGGCCTCACGATCACCATCGGTGACGAGAACGCCGACAGCCGGTTGGTGGGCTTCACCCTGGTCACCTCCTCCTACCGGATGGGCGACCTGACCGGCGTGATCGGGGTGATCGGACCCACCCGGATGCCGTACGAGAAGATCATCGGGCTGGTGCAGCATACCAGTCGCATGGTGGAAAGCCTGCTCGGATGAGCGACTACTACGCCACCCTGGGGGTCTCGCGCGACGCCTCCGAGGCCGAAATCAAGAAGGCCTATCGGAGGCTGGCCATGGAGTACCACCCGGACCGGAACCGGTCGCCGGACGCCGAGGAGAAGTTCAAGGAGATCACCGAGGCGTACGAGGTGCTGCGCGACGCGGAGAAGCGCGCCGCCTACGACCGCTATGGGAAGGCGGGACTGAGCGGGGCCGCCGCCGGTGCCGGATTCCATCACGTGGACCTGGCCGAGGCGCTCAACATCTTCATGCGGGACTTCGGCGGGTTCGAGTCGTTCTTCGGCACGGGCGCGCGCAGCGAGCCGCGGCGGGGCCAGGACGTCCGGGTCACGGTGAAGCTGTCGCTGCAGGAAGTGGCCACGGGGGCCAGGCGGACCATCAGGCTCAAGACCCTCGAGCGCTGCGGCGAGTGCGGCGGCACCGGGGCGAAGCCAGGAACCCGGCCGGCCACCTGCGGCGGCTGCAACGGCACGGGCGAGATCCGGCGGGCTGCCCGGAGCATGTTCGGCCAGTTCCTGTCGGTATCACCCTGCCCGATCTGCGCAGGCCAGGGCCAGGTGATCCAGACGCCCTGCGAGGAATGCCGCGGCGAGGGGCGGGTGAAATCCGAGCGCACGGTGCAGGTGGAGATCCCGCCGGGTGTTTCGGAGAACAACTATCTCACGCTGCGCGGGCAGGGGGCGGCGGGCTACCGCAACGCGCCCCCTGGCGACCTGCTCGTCAGCATCGAGGTGAAGCCTGACGAGCGGTGGGAGCGCGACGGCGACAACCTGGTGATGGATCTCCCGGTCTCCTTTTCGCAGGCCGCGCTGGGGCATGTGTTCACCGTGCCCACGCCCTACGGCGAGGAGCGGGTCACCATCCCGCCGGGAACCCAGGGCGGCACCGTTTTCCGGCTTCGGGGCAAGGGACTGCCGCGGCTGGGGCAGGGGGGCAAGGGCGATTTGCTGATCCGCACCTGTGTCTGGACCCCGGAGGCGCTCACCGAGGAACAGATCCGGCTCTTCAAGGAGCTGGCCCGCCACGAGGGTCAGCCGCCCAAGCAGGCCAACGGGTTCTGGGCCCGGCTCAAGGAAGCGCTCGGCGCGTGAGCTGGGTTGCCGTGTCGGTCCGCGCGGACCCGGCCGCGCGCGACGCGGTGGCCGCCTGGCTGGTCCGGCGCACCGGGCACGCAGTCGAGGAGCGGGCGGATGGGATCCTGGTCGCCTGTGCCGCGGATCCCCCGGCCGCCGAGGCCCTGATCCGCGACCTGGACGCTCACTACGGCGCGGCGATCCAGGCCTGGCAGCGGGAAGAGCCCGCAGTGGACTGGACCACGGCCTGGCGTGCCGGCCTGGGGCCGCGCCGATCCGGCCGGCTGGTGCTGGTGCCGTCGTGGGTGACGTACCAGCCGGAGGGCGACGAGGTGGTGGTGGTCCTCGACCCGGAGACCGCGTTCGGTAGCGGCGAACACGGCTCGACCCGGGTGGCGCTCCGACTGATCGAGGCATGGCTCAAGCCCGGCGATACGGTGCTCGATCTGGGGAGCGGGAGCGGGGTCCTGGCGATCGCCGCCGCCAAGCTCGGCGCCGGTCTCGCCGTGGGAATCGAGCTCGATCCCGAGGCGCTCCCGGTAGCCGAGCGCAACGCAGCCACAAACGGGGTGAGCGACCGGGTGCAGTTCCTCGCGGGGGACGCCGCGATCCTGGCTCCGCTCTTGCGGCCCGCCGACCTCGTCGTGTGCAACGTGTTGCGCTCGGTCAACGAGACGCTGCTGCCCGCGATTCACCAGGCGGTCCGGCCCGGGGGCACGGCCATCTTCTCGGGGATGGAGCAGGCGGAAGCCACCGCGTTTCGGGCTCCGCTCCTGGCGGGCGGGTTCACCATCCTCCGCGAAGCGGTGGATGATGGCTGGTGGGGGGTGGCCGCCGAGCGCACATGATCACGGTGCTCGCCCCATGCGGCTCCCTCGTGTCAGGCGCTACCGTGGAGCCGGACCGGGAGGAGCAACATCACCTGCGGGTGCGGCGGGTGCGGGACGGGGAGGCAGTGCGCCTGGTAGATGGCGCCGGTGGGGTGGCGCAGGGGCGGGTGATCCGGGTGGGCCCGGACCTCCTAGTGGACCTCGAGGCGGTCGGCTGCGCGCCGCTCCCGCCACCGCTCCCCGGGGGGGGGGGGGGGGGGGGGCCGGGGCGGGGGGGGCGCGGGGGCCGGGGGGCGGGGGGGGGGGCGCGGGGGGGGGGGAGCGGGGGGGGCCGGGACCTCCGGGTGGCCCTCGAGGCGGTCGGCTGCGCGCCGCTCCCGCCACCGCTCCATCTTGCCGTCGGGGCCGGCGACCGGGACCGGTTCGCGATGGTGGTGGAGAAGGCGGTGGAACTGGGGGCCACCGAGGTCGTCCCGCTGCTCACCGAACGGACCCGGAGTGTCGCCACCCGGGTGCGGCCCGCCCACCTCCCGCGGCTGCGGCGGCGCGCGCTCGAGGCGCTCAAGCAGTGCGGCGCCGCCTGGGTGCCGGTGCTGGCGGAGGCGGTGCCCCTCGAGGAGTTCGCGGCCCGTCCCCGGAGCGGCCCCCGGTGGCTGGCCGATCCGGACGGGGAAACGACAGCGGCGCTCGGGCCGGACACGGCCGTGACCTGGGTGGTGGGTCCCGAGGGAGGACTGAGCCAGGCCGAGCGGACCCTGCTGCTCGAGGCCGGGT
>JBBIMQ010000306.1:0-3640 GCA_037444345.1 Gemmatimonadota bacterium
CTCTTCCGATCTCGCCGGAGCGCTCCAGCCGATAGTCCCGCATCCCGTCCAGATAGATCGCGACCCGGACGATGTTGGGGCGGAACTGCGAGTAGCGGATGTCCCGGATGCCGGCCCGGTTGATTCCGTCGTAGGCCGCCTGGGCTCCGGCCAGCGTCGCCCCCACGATATCCACCACCAGCCGGTCGGGATCGCGCAGGACGAAATCACGGACCTCGGCGGCCCCCCGGACCGCGATGACGATCTCGGCATGGCCCGGCGTCGGCACGATACTGACCGCCGTCACCTCGGCATCGGCCGGGGGCCTGGGTGTCTCGGCCCACGCCGGGCCGGCCGCCACCACGGCGGCAGCCCCCAGGGCCAGTAGGGTCATGCGGGTCATGGGGTCTGTGCCTCCCTCCTCCGCAGCGACAAGGTCTCCTGCCGCTCGAAACCGATATCCTCGACGGTGAATACCAGGTCGGCCTGGCGAATCTGGGCCACCTTGAGCCGCCCCAGCCGATCGCCCACCCGCAGCTTGTAGCGTTTCTGGGTGTTCTTGTCGCGGAGAATCGCGACACTGTTGCTCGAACGGCGGAGATCGAGGTAGATGGCCACCAGGATGAGGTCGTTGAATTCGGGTCCGACCTTGTCCTCGCTGATGAGCGACTGGAACGGGTCCCGCGGCCCACCACTGTAGCTGAAGGTCTCGCGGACCACTTCCGTCTCCCGCGCCACCTTGAGCGACTCGGCGCGCGCCGAGTCGGCCTGAGCCCGCCGGAGCGAGTCCTGGCGGGCAAGCTCCTGGGCCTGGCGCAGCGAGTCCTGCCGGGCCTGCTCCCGGGCCCGCCGGAGCGAATCGGCCCGGGCCACCCGCTGCTGCTCAGGCGTGAGCTTCTTGCCGGTGTCGGGCCCTGCCGCCTGGGCGGGAGCAGGGGCCGGCGTGGCGGGCCTGGCACCGGTGTCAGCCGGCACCGGAGCACCGGGGCCCTGGGCCTGGGCCGCCGCTGGAGGCGGCTGCCCGCAGGCGCTCAGGACCTCGGGACGGATCATCCCTTCCGGCAGCTTCTCCTTGAGCTTCCTCCGGCCCGCCGCCGTCTTCCCCAGCGCGGCCACCACGGAGTCGGAGCAGCTCGCCCATCTCGCCCGGGCCACCGAGTCTTGTTCCGCAGCGCGCCGCAGACTATCGCGCCGGGCGCGGAGTGCTGCGAGATCCACGGCGCCCTCGTCCTTGGCCTCCTTGCCGCCGCCGCACGCCGCAGCCGCCAGACAGAGGCCCAGGAGCGCCATCCGGCCGAACGCCTTAGCTCCCACTGGTCGGTCCCTCCGCGCTCGCGGTCTTGACGAAGGTCCGGATCTGGAACTTGGCCTCGAGCAGCGCGCCCGAGCTGTCCCCCAGCGCCTTGGCCCGGGCGAGATCGGCCACGGTGAGCGACAGATCCACCGGCACGATGATCCGCTCCAGGCTGGCGATGTCGGTGAGGAACTCCCCGAGCTGGTCGTACCGCCCCATGACCGCGTACTGGTAGCGGTGGGTCTCGAACGGCGCGGGCCCCGGTTCGGCCGGCATCGGCTGGAAGTTGGCCACCTGCACCCCGCGAATCTTGGCGCGGGTGGAAACCTGGTCCATGAGGTTCGCCACCTCGTTGCGCTCGGGGACCAGCCGCCGCATGAGCTCGAGGCTCTTCCGGTAGCCCTCCAGACGCCGCCGCAGATCTTCCACGCTCCCCTGGGCGAGGAGCTTCTTGGCGCTGTCGGTGAGTGCCACCAGCGAGTCAATCGTCTTCTGCCGGGCTCTGATGCTGTCCTTGGTCTGCGCCACGCCGCGGAGGCCCAGCGCATCGATGCCCGTCCCCGTGTAGCCGACGTAGCCCACCAGGGCGGCGATCACGATCAGGAGCAGCGGGACCTGCCGGTTCTGATCAATCAGGGCCATGGCTCACCTCACCGACTGGCTGAGCGGCACGGTCCGGATGTAGGCCGAGTCGGCCTTGCGGAACGTCGCCAGGATGGTGAACTGGGTGACCGGTCGCTCCTTCTCCACGATCGTCTGGGCCGACTGGGGGGTCACATCCTGCAGCCAGGGCGAGGCCTCGAGCTGGCGGAGGAACCGGGTGTAGGCCTGCAGGTCCATCGTGCGGCCCTCGACCCGGAAGACCATGGGCCGCTGGGCGGTGTCCGCCGTGTCGGCGACGACCGCGGGCGGGGCCTGGCCGGCGATGCTGGTGAGCCAGGTGTAGGGCGGCAGCGCCTTGGCCACCTCGTCCAGAATGTGGGGCCAGACATAGCGGTCGCCGTCCACCCCGCGGATCGTGGCGATCTGCTGGAGCAGCGAGTCGCGGATCGCCTCGGCCCGCCGCTTTTGTTTGAGCAGGTTATCGAAGCGGCGCTGTTCCTCGCGGGCCTGCTCGAGCCGCGGCCCCAGCCGGCCGAGCTGCGCGTTCGCCGACACCAAGGCCCAGCCGAGCCAGAGGAGGACGCCGACGAACGCGGCCGTTGACCCGAGCAACATCGGGTCCTTCACCCGCGACCCGAGCTCCTTCAGCTTGCCCAAGAGCTCGCGCCCGCCGGCCCCGGGGCGCTTCCGCTTGAGTCCGGGCTTGAGATTGACGGTGATCATCATGGCGCCATCACTCCGGGCAGCGAGCTCACGCGGCGACGCGGAGCGCGAGGCCGATCGGCAGCATCAGGAGGGGCGAGATCTCGTCCACGTTCATGGTGTCGAAGACCCCCTCCTCCACCCGCAGCCGCTCCAGCGGGTTGGCCAGTTCGACCGGCATCCGGAGCCGATCGGCCAGCACCTTGGTGAGCCCGGGGATTCGCCCCCCCCCGCCGGTGAGCCACAGGCGCGAGATGCCGCCGGCCGACCGGCTGGCGGACTGGAGGAAGGCCGCCGCCCGCTCGATCCCCACCGCCAGCTCCTCGCCCCGGGTCTCGAGGAAGGGATCCAGGATCTCGTTGCGCTCGAACCCCTGCAGGAGCTGCTCGGCCTCCTCAGCCGAGAGGCCTCGCTCCCGCTGAATGTCCTCCCGGAAACGCCGGGTCCCGAGCGGGAGGTCGCGCGTCAGCACCGGAATCCCGTCTTCCAGGATGTTGATGTTGGTGGTCTCGTGGCCAATGTTCACCAGCCCGACCACCCCCTGCATCGCGTTGGGATAGTTGATCTCGAAGGCGTTGTGCAGCGCGAAGGCGTCCACGTCAATGATACTCGGCGTAAGCCCCGCCTCGGCGAGCAGCGCCATCATGTTCTCCACCAGCTCCCGCTTGGCCGCCACCAGCAACACCTGCATCTGGAGCCCCTCGCCCTCGGGATCCAGGATCTGGAAGTCCAGCTCCACGTTCTCCATGTCGAAGGGCACGTGCTGCTCCGCCTCCCAGCGGATCACCTCGCGGGCTTCGGCCTCTTTCATCCGGGCCATGGCGATCTTCTTGATGATCACGTCCCGCCCCCCGACCGCGATCACCACCTGGCGGGCCTTCACACCCGCCGAGGTCATCAACCCCTTGATCGCGTCCGCCACGATCCCGGGATCCATGATCTCGCCCTCGACGATGGCGTCGTCCACCACCTGCGTATAGGCCACCTTGGTGAGCACCGGGTCGCCGCCACCGTGCTGTACCGCCACCAGCTTGATGAGCCCGGACCCGATGTCCAGAGCCA
>JBBIMQ010000307.1:0-3625 GCA_037444345.1 Gemmatimonadota bacterium
CGCCCCGGCGCGGCCCGGCTTCTTGCGCTCCACGGCGCGGGGGTCGCGGGTGAGCAGGCCCGCGGCCCGGAGCCTGGCGCGGTGCTGGCTATCGGCGAGCACCAGGGCCCGGGCGATCCCCAGCCGCAAGGCCCCGGCCTGCCCCGTCTGGCCGCCGCCGGCCACATGGGCCCGCACATCGAACGCCCCCAGCGTGTCCGTCACGGCGAAGGGCTGCTGGATGTGCTGCACCAGCGAGGGCCGAGGGAAATAGTCGCCGAGGGTACGGCCATTGATGTCCCATTTGCCAGTGCCGGGGGTGAGATAGACCCGGGCGACACTGGTCTTGCGGCGTCCCACCGCCTGCCACCGAAACTCGGCTTTCGCGGTCATACCTTCCCCTTGGCCGGCGTCACAGGATAGGGCACCGGCCGCTGGGCCGCATGGGGATGCTTGTCACCCACGTAGACCTTGAGCTTGGTCCGGAGTTTTTGCCTGGCGAGCGAGGTCTTGGGAAGCATGCCGAAGACCGCATGCTCGATCACGCGCTCGGCCCGGCCCCGCTCGAGCAGCGTCTGGACCGGGGTGAAGCGCGCGTGGCCCATGTACCCCGTGTGCCGGAAGTGCCGCTTCTGCTCCAGCTTGCGTCCGGTGAGCTTGACTCGTTCGGCGTTGATGACGACCACGAAGTCGCCCCCGTCGAGGTGGGGCGCGTAGGTGGGCTTGTGCTTGCCGCGAATGAGCTGCGCGACCCGGCTGGCCAGGCGGCCCAACGGAACCCCAGCCGCGTCCACCAGGTGCCACTGGTGGGAGAGGTCGCCTCGCTTGGGAGAATACGTCTTGGTCAATGGCCCTGCCCCGATCGTGAGTCGGAAAAAGACAGACCGCAAACCTAGTCAAGGCCAACGGGTTAGGTCAAGTGGAGAGGGGGGCCAGCTCCACCAGCGGCTGACCCTTCTCGACGGCCTGCCCGGGGGCGACCAGGACCGCCGTGACTCGCCCAGGGCCGTGGGCCCGAAGTTCATTCTCCATCTTCATGGCTTCGAGCACCACCAGGCCGGCCCCGGCTTCCACAGTCTCACCCGGCTCCACTAGGAGCCGTACGACCAGCCCCGGCATCGGGGAGCGAACCTGCCCACCCCCGGTGCGGCCGGCCCCGGGACCGGCGAGGTCTCGGATATGGCGGGTCCGTTCATCCACGACCTCGAGGTCCAGGCGCAGTCCCCGGCTCTCAAGGCGCCAGGCCCCCCGTCCCCCGCTCTGCATGGCCACCGTGAGAGAGCGGTCGCCGAGGAGGAGCTGCCGGAGCGGGGTGCCGGGAACGGGCGCGAGGTGAGCCTGGTACTCTCGACCGGCGACCGTCACCCGATCGCCCTTCACCTCCACGGGGATCTCGCGGCCCCCGATGGTCACGAAGTACTTCATGGCATCACCAGGGCCGGGGGTCCTGCCAGCGATCGGCGGGCTCGCATTCGGCCGGGGACACTTTCAGCCCCGGAGGCCGTCCCAGAGCCCCGCCAGTCGCCAGCGAGTGGCGGCGATCTCGTCACCGACGACCGGCTTGCGGATGGCTCGCGCCTCGTCCTCCGCCAGCGCCGCTGCCACGGCCAGGGCGGTCATCTGGTCGTCGGAGAGCTGGGCGGCGAGCAGATCGGGGCGGCGGTCGAGGAACTGGCTGGCGAACTCGCCGCGGAGGAAGGCGTCGTCGGCCAGGAGGCGCAGGTGGAAGGCCTGGTTCGTGGCGACGCCGCTGATCACGAGCTCCTCGAGGGCCCGGCGCATGCGGCGGACCGCTTCCTCGCGGGTGGCACCCCAGACCACGACCTTGCCGAGGAGCGAGTCGTAGTGGAGGCCGACCTCGTCCCCGACCTCGAAGCCTCCATCCCATCGCACCCCGGGTCCGGCCGGGACGCGAAGGTACTCGATCCGGCCAGTCGAGGGGAGAAACCCGTGGGCCGGGTCTTCGCTGGTGATCCGGCACTCGAGGGCCCAGCCCCGAGGGGCGAGCGGGGTGGCAGGGACTCGCATCGGCAGGCCCTGGGCGATGCGGAGCTGCTCGCGCACCAGGTCCACGCCGTAGACGAGCTCGGTCACCGGGTGCTCGACCTGAATCCGGGTGTTCATCTCGAGGAAGTAGAAGGACCCGTCGGGGGCGAGCAGAAACTCGCAGGTTCCGGCGCTCCGGTAGTCCACGGCGCGAGCCGCGGCCACGGCTGCCTGGCCCATCCGCTGGCGGAGTTCGGGGGTGAGGGCCACCGAGGGGGCCTCCTCGACCAGTTTTTGGTGGCGGCGCTGGATGGAGCACTCCCGCTCACCCAGATGGACCGTGCGCTCGCGATCCGCCAGGATCTGGATCTCCACGTGGCGGGGGCGCTCGATGTACTTCTCGAGGTAGACGGCGGGATCGCCGAAGGCTTTCCCCGCCTCGGAGGCAGCGGTCTCGAGCGCCCCGGCCAGCTCCTCGGGAGCCTGGACCACCCGCATCCCCCGGCCGCCACCGCCGGCCGCCGCCTTGACCAGGACCGGGAACCCGAGTTCGGCCGCCGCCCTGCGCGCCGCATCGGGGTCGGTCACCGGCACCGTGAGACCCGGGACGATGGGGACCCCGGCTGCCTGCATCCGGCGCCGGGCCTCGGTCTTGTCGCCCATCGCGCGAATGGCCCGAGCCGGCGGCCCGACGAAGACGAGTCCCGCGTCCTCCACGGCCTGGGCGAAGGCTGCGCGCTCGGCGAGAAAGCCATAGCCTGGATGGACGGCGGAGGCGCCGGTACGGCGCGCGGCCTCGAGCAAGCGATCAATCCGGAGGTAGCTCTCGGAGGGAGGGGAGGGGCCGATGGGGACGGCGTGATCGGCCGCTCGAACCTGAGGACTCAGCCGATCGGCGTCGGAGTAGACGGCGATGGCCTCGAGCCCCTCCTCGTGACAGGCGCGGATGATCCGGAGCGCGATCTCGCCGCGGTTGGCTACGAGCACGCGAAACGGCACGGCAGTCGAACGGAGGAGCGTCGGGGTCGCGGGGCGGCGGGGGCGGCGGGGACGGAACCCGGCGGCGGCCAGATATCAGGGCCGGCCACAGCCCTCGCGCTCGCGGAGGCCGAGCTGCCGCAGGAGCGAGGCACAGAGCACCTGGTTGCGCCGGGCTGCGGCCAGGTAGAAGTCCAGCGCCTCGCGCGCGAGCCCGCTGGGGTTCGCGTGAACGGCGGTGACCAGCTCGACCACACTCAGGCCTCGGGGAACGACCGGCGCGCTCGGTCCCACCACGGCCGCCAGTCTGACGACGGTCCGGGCACCGGCAGGCGCCAGCGACGAATCGGCCAGCGGCGAGAGGCAGACCGGGCGAGTGGCCGCCGCCCGCTCCAGGGCCTGGGCCGCGGGGAGTTCGAGCTCGGCGCCGAGCGTGGGGGAGATCCGGGCCCGGTAGAGCGAATCGCCGTCGTAGAGGCCCGGCTCGAGCGGGAGCAGCCGTTCGTGGTCGAGCTCGAGGAGGGCGGCGGCCCAGGCGGCAAGACTTTCCAGGTCCGACCCCGTGACCAGCACCCCGCCGGCGGGACAGGAGGCGAGGAGATTCTGGCCCAGCTCCAGGACGTAGCGGGGAAGTTCCGCCGCTTGGGCATAACCTGGCCGATCCGCCAGCACGCCAAGTCCG
>JBBIMQ010000308.1:0-3614 GCA_037444345.1 Gemmatimonadota bacterium
CCCGGCGATCGCTCACCGCGAAGGAGAGTGTCGCCTCCACCAGGCCTGCGTCCTCGTAGTAGCCCCGGTCAAGGTAGCGAAAGTCGTCTGGCTCGAGCCACTGAAGGGCGAACCCATACCGCCGGACCGGCCCGAAGGTGAGGTGCTCCCGGGCCGTCTTCTCCACCGCCAGCCTGGCCCCGAACCGCCCTTCGACGTTGTACCACTCGAGCGTCTGCGAAACCCCGGGCGCCCGCAACCAGGTGGGATTGCGAAGCCGGGTGAAGAAATCGCGGTCCTCGACGTCCTGGTCGCTCTGCCACCCGGTGGACCAGGTGAGGATCGCCACGTTCTGCTCGAACCGGCCGAAGTAGTTCTGCCGGTGGCGGAATCCCAGCGTGATCCCTCCCGCGTCGTTGTACCAGCCCACCGGCATGAAGGATGACGCGATCCGGTCGCGATGCACCGGTGTAGCGAACCAGGTATCGAAGTGAAGCCGGCGCGGGCGGGTGTTGCCGAACGCGAGCCACTGGAGCCAGGGAAACGCCAGGCGCCGCTCGTTGTCGAGCAGGTTCCAGTCGCCGGTCATCATCTCGGGATCGAGCCGCACCGCGCGGGGACGGCTCCGGGTGGCGACCTCGACCCATTCTCGCTCCGCGAGGCCCTCCGCCTCCGCGACGGCCGTGTCGCGTTCGGCGATCACCCAGACCCTGACCGGCCGGCGGCCCGCCGCCTTGCGGCGGACCTCGACCCTGGTCCGGTAGGCGGAGGGCGGCACGGCCGAGCCCGAATCGGGCGAGGCGCCCGCGGTGGAACCAGCCGCCGCGTCCCACTCCCCTACCCCTCCCCGCTCTACCCGCACCCGGCCGACCGCGTAGTCCACCAGGTCCGTCCCGTGCAGCGCCTCGGCGAAGAAGGTGCGCAGGTCCCGGCCCGACACCGCTTCGGCCACCTCCCGGAACGCATCCTCGTCCACGTGCTTGAATTTCCAGCGGTCGTAGTAGGTGCGGAGGATGCGCCGCATCGTCTCGCGCCCCACGATGTGCTCGAGCTGATGAAAGAACCACTCGCCCCGGTTGTAGACCGAGATCCCATAGCTGGTAAAGTCGCGGTAGTTCTCGCTCACCAGGCTCGCGGGTTCGGACATGCCGTCGAGGTCGAGCGCGGTCAGCGACGAACCGAGGTTCCGGATGGTTGCCCGCGAGCCGCCGGCCTGGCGCTCGACGTAGAAGAGGTGGTCCTGGTAACTGGAGAAGCCCTCGTCCAGCCATCCCTCCCGCCACTCGTTGTTGGCCAGGATCCCCATCAGGTAGTTGTGGCCCAGTTCGTGAACGATGAGCCCCTGGTTGGCCGACCCGTTCATGATCATCATGGGGAATTCGGTGCCGCCCCCCTCGAGGCGATGCACGTTGGTGATCTGCGGCCAGGCGAACTTGCCGAACAGACCGTCCAGCCACTCGAGCGCAATGGCGGTGCGCTCGACCGCGGTCCCGCGCCCCCAGGTATTCTCGTCTCCCGGCCGATAGAGCACGTGGATCGCCACCTCGCCCCACCAGCCGCCCTGGTAGCGATACGCCGGGTCCATCGAGAGAGCGAAGTGGTGAACGTCCTCGGCATACCAGACGACCTTCTTGCGGCCCGGTCCGGCGAGGAGATCGCGCCCGCCGTCCTTCCGCGGGCCGCACTGCTCGTCCGGATCGAAGCTGGCGAGCGCCCGAGGATAGTAGTCCCGCCGCAGGCGCGGCGGATCTGCCGGCACCTGATTCGCCCCGGCCCACCCGGGATCGCCGCAGACCGGCACTCCGGTGGCCCCCACGACCTGATCCGCCGGCACCTCGAGCTGGACCAGAAAGCTCCCGAACTCGCCGTAGAACTCCCCGGCCGGATACAGCGCATGCTCGTTCCACCCGTGGCGGTCGTAGGCCACCACCCGGGGATACCACTGCGCGAAATCGTAGTGGCGGCCTTGTCGGCCCTGGCGGCGGGGCACCGTCGAGGGGCGGGCGTCCCACTCGAGCTCCACCTGCAGGGACTCACCGGGGGCGAGCGGCGCCGGCAGGATGAACCGCACGATGGTGCTGTCCGGCGCCAGGGGATAGAGAGCGGCGACCGCGCGGCCCTGGATCCGGACGTTGCGGACGTGGTTGAATCCGTAGTCCGGATCCGCGAGATCGTTGAACCGCCGCCGCCGCTCCGCCGAATCGGCGGCGGCCCAGCGGGAGCCGGGGCGGAAGGCGTTGAGGTAGAGATGCAGCGCGAAGGTCCGGAGCGTGTCCGGCGACTGATTGAAGTAGCTGATGCGCTCCTCGCCCTCGAGCACCCCGCGCGCCTCGTCGAGCCGGGCGGTGATGTCGTAGCGAACCTCCTGCTGCCAGTACGCCACTCGCGGATCGGCGGCGATGGCGGCGGGGCGGGCCAGGGGCGCCTGCTGCGCGAGCGCGAGCAGGAGAGCGGGGATCGGCATGACTTATGAGCGTGATTGACGGATCGGCGGATCGAAGGATCGCTCGACGATGCTTCGAGGTGCCGATCCGTCAATCGTCAAGTCCGCGAGCCCCTAGCCCCGCAGCAAGAGCCGGCGAAGCAGCGTCGCCCGGCGCCGGATCGAGCCGTCGAACACCCGGTCGCCCATCCGGACGATGATGCCACCCAGAATGGCAGGATCCTCGACGAAATGGGGCAGCACCTCCTTGCCGACCACTTTGGACAGCCGGGCCGCGATCTCGCCACGGAGCTTGGCGTTCACGGGCCGAGCCACCGTGACGCTGGCCCGCACCCGGTTGAGCTTGAGGTCGAGGAGATCCTGGTACTGCCGGGCGATCTCCCCGAACAGCCCCTGCCGCCCCCGCTTGACCACCGCCTTGAGAAATTCCACGAACTCGCGCGGAGCATCCTCCAGCGCCGCCGCCAGAATCTTCGCCTTCTGCGCCTTGGTCACCCGGGGCGACATGAGCACGGCCTCGATTCGCGGCGCGGCCGCGATGCCATGGGCCACCGCGTCGAGCAGATCCGCGTACTCCGCCGTCCGCCCGCTCCGCTCGCCTAACGTGAAGAGCGCCTCGGCGTAATTGCGGGCGATGGAAACCGGTCTCAATGGCTCCGCTCCAGCGAGCTCAGGTAGCTCATCACCAGCGCGCGGTCCGCCTCACTGTCCAGCCGCTGGCCCACCAACTTGGTCGCCGCGGCCAGCGACAGGTCCACTGCCTCGCGCCGCAACTCCACCATCGCCTTCTCCCGCTCGGCGGCGATCTCCTGCCGGGCCCGCTCCAGAAGGAGTTCCGCCTCCCGGCGGGACTTCTCCACCGCTGCCGCCCGTTCCCGCTCCGCCGCGAGCCGCGCCTCGGCCACCATCGCCTGGGCCTGCGCCTTCGCCTCGCCCAGCAGCCGCCGGTGCTCCGCCAGCAGCCGCTGGGCTTCCGCGTTGGCCACTTCCGCTTCCTGGAGCTGGCGCGCGATCGTCCGCTCCCGATCCTCCGTGGCCTTGAGAATGGCCGGAAAGGCAAAGCGCTTGAGCAAGAGGAGGAGGGCGATGAACACCACCCAGGTCCAGAAAAACAGCCCGAAGTTCACCTCGAACGGCGAGCTGGGACCCACCGCGTGGCCGGCCTCCGGCGCGGCCTGGACCAGTGGAGCGA
>JBBIMQ010000309.1:0-3578 GCA_037444345.1 Gemmatimonadota bacterium
GCTGAGTCACGACCAGTGGTTCGTGGCCCGGAACGTGGCCGAGCTCTGCGGCGAGCTCCGGCTGGAGCAGGCGCTCCCGGCCCTCGGCAAGCTCGTCGCACACCACGACGAGCGGGTCCGGCGGGCCGCGGCCGGCGCGCTGGCCCGCATCGGAGGCGCGGGAGCGGCCGAGGCGCTCCGGCGAGCGTTCAAGGACCCCTCGCCGGCGGTGCGGCTCCAGGCGGCGCAGGACCTGGACGGCCGGAAGGCGAAGGGGCTCGCCATGTCGCTCGCCGTGGCGGCCGTGGAAGAGGAGCGGCCTGATGTGCAGCGCGCGATGTTCCTGGCGCTCGGCCGGATCGGATCCGTCGAGGCGATTCAGGCCCTGCTCAAGGCCGCCGAGCCCAGCCGGGGGCTCTTCAAGCGCAAGCCGCGAGAGGCCAGGCTCGCCGCCGTCGCAGGACTCCACGCCGCCGGCCCCTCCGGTGCCAACGCGCTCAAGACCTTGCTGGACGACGAGGACCGCGAGGTGCGGGCCGCGGTCGAGAAGGCGTTGCAGACCCTGTGGGAGTAGCCGGGCCGGCGACGGGCACACAGGGGGCCGCCACTCACCTCGGCACCCAGTCCACCTGCTCGTCCACCCGCCGGCAGAATGCCGCCAGCAGCCGCGCGGTGCGCTCCAAATCCTCGATCGCCACCATCTCGTTGGGGCTGTGCATGTAGCGGAGCGGCACCGACACCAGGGCCGTCGCCACCCCGCGGTGCGCCGTAAAGACGTGGTCCGCGTCGGTGCTGGTGCCCCGGGGAGCGGCCTCGAAACTGTAGGGGATCCCTTCCGCTTCGGCCGCCTCGACCAGCCGGTCCAACACCACCGGATTGATGGCCGCGCCTCGGGTCAGCACGGGACCGCCGCCGAGCCGGTAGTCCCCGTGTTTCCGTTTCTCCGCCCCGGGGTAATCAGTGGCGTGCGTGACGTCCACCACCACCGCGACCTCCGCCTCCATCCAGGCGGCACCGGTGCGCGCGCCACCCCCGGTGTGCGAGATCTCCTCCCGGGTCGTGGCCACCGCGGTGACCTGCGCCACCGGGCGGGCGCGAGACAGGAGCCGGAGTGCCTCCAGCACCACGAAGGCACCGACCCGGTTGTCCAGCGACCGGCTCACCAGCCGCCCGTTGGGGAACTCCAGCGCCGTCGAGTCCAGCACCCCCGCATCGCCTACCCGCACCCGGGCCAGCGCCTCGGTGCGGCTGGTGGCGCCGATGTCGATCCAGAGATCGCTCACCTTGGAAACTTTGTCGCGGTCCTCTTTTTCCATCAGGTGGATCGCCTTCTTCCCGATCACGCCCGGCACCGTGCCCTCGCGGGTGAGGAGCACGACGCGCTGGCCGACGAAGACCTGATGATCCCAGCCGCCGATCGTGTCGAAGCTCAGGTACCCGTCGTCGTCCACGAAGGTTACCATGACCCCGATCTCGTCTATGTGGCCCGCCAGCATGATCCGGGGCCGGCGGCCCGGTTGCAGGGTGGCGAACGAGTTCCCGCTCACGTCCGCCTGCACCTGGTCCGCGAAGGTCGAGGCCTCGTTGCGCCAGGCCCGTGCCGCCGGACCCTCGTAGGACGAGGGCGCCGCGGTCGCGAGCAGGGTCTTGAAAAACGCGAGGGAGTGCGCGTCCATACGCCGCGATGGCAAGGGGTCGAGATGTCGAACGGGGTGCGAGCCGCGGCGCCGGCGCTCCGCTGGAGCCCCGGCTCCCGGCAGGCGGGCGCCGCCAGGGGAAACAATCTGGCCCCGATTCGGCGGATGTCCAGTGGGCGGCGGCAGCGCCGCGGAGCGGGGCTGTCCCCCGGGCGCCGACGCTGCCAGGCAGGTTGCCAGGCTCGCTCGATCGCCGAGCGCCAGAGCGCTCGGCCGCCCGGCGGATTGCGCCGAGCAGGTAGTCGGACAGCGACTTGCCCTCGAGCGCGGCGCCCGCTTTCATGCGGGGGTGGTACTCGTCCGGGACGTGTCGGAGCGGAGTCCTGAGGGTCATGGGTTCAGCTTCCATGTAAGGCGCTCTCATGGCAACGCGGCGGAGCGACTGGAGGAGCTGCCGCGACTGCGCTCCGCACGGAGCGAGGGCGTCCTCGGGGCCCCCCGCCGGTGCCAGCCGGAGCGCCCGGACCCGCTGTTCCGGCGCGAGATTTTGCTCCGAGGCCAGGGAGGACAGGTCGGACGCCGGGCGGAATCCCCTGCGGCCCCCGGGCCGTTGCCCCATTTGATACGGCCATACTCCATCACGAGGTTGAATGAGCCGCTCCCGCCGCCGGCGTCGCACCGGACCCCGCTTCGACCCCCGGGATTCGATGTACGACAGCGCCATCGTCGAAGAGCTCGATCTCCACGGTTACACAGCCCAGGAAGCGAACCGCGGGGTGCGGGCCTTCCTGGAGAGCTGGAGCCGCCGCGCTCCGGGTTCGGTGGTCCGGATCATCACCGGTCGGGGAAAGAGCTCCGCCCGCGGTCCGATCCTCAAGCCGCTCGTGGCGTCGCTGCTCAAAGGGGAGTTGAAGCACCTGGTGGTTGACTGGTGCCCCGATCTCCACGAGGCGGGCTATCTGGTCAGGCTCCGCTGACCAGGTGCTCTCCCTGGCGTCAGTCCCGCCGTAGCCCGCTCCACCCGTCCCCGTCGGGATGCCGCAGTACCAGAGCCTAGCCCTGACCCTGTTGCAGAATTGACGCTCGGGGCCAGAAGGCCTGGACGGAGGTGGCCCTCCGGCCGGAGGACTCGGAGCCTGGATGCGCCGGGGGAGGAACTCGAGGGGGCGCGGGAAGCCCCCCCAGGTACCGGCGGAAAATCCGCTCGAGATCTGGATGAATCCCTGCGAGATGTTCTGCACCTTGATGGTTGCGGAAGACGACCGACCTGGGAGGCCCCAGGGCGGAGCCATGACCCCGGGCCGGAGTAGTCACCGGTCCATGTCCCGGAGGGCCTTCGCCGTCGAATAAGGAGAAGGCCTGGTCCGCCTGACATCGGTCCTCAGGCCTGTACCAGGGGGAGTGTGAAGGCCGGTCGAGGCGGACCTGCCGTGCCGGGGTCGCCGCCTGACCGGCTCCCGGGAGGGTCCCCCTGCCGCGTTCCCTGAGCCGGCGCCCGGGTTGTGGTCGCCGGGGTCCTGCATTAGCGTGGCGGGTGCACCGCCACCGCGTCGGTCCCTCTTGCTCAGGTGGATGGCCTCTTCCCGGCGGCCACGAGGTCTCTTTGCTTCTCCCCCGCATCGCTCGATCCGGCCTCGCCGCGGCCCTCGCCGCGCTCGTTGCATCGCTCGCTGCCCCGCCGCCGCTGGCCGCCCAGGAGCACGACGCGCATTCCCATGCCCATGGCCGCCTGGGCCGGGTGGTCTTCCCGGTTTCCTGCAGCGCCGAGGCGCAACGCCGGTTCGAGCACGCCATGGCGCTGCTCCACTCCTTCTGGTGGGAAGAGGGCGAGAGCGCGTTCCACGCCGTGCTCGCGGCCGACTCCACCTGCGCCCTGCCCTACTCGGGTCTCGCGCTCAACGCCTGGGGCAACCCGTGCGCCGGGGGGCCCGCCGGCCTGGCCCTCGAGAAGGGTGCCCGCGC
>JBBIMQ010000310.1:0-3572 GCA_037444345.1 Gemmatimonadota bacterium
GATAGATCCAGTGCGGATCCTCCACCACGTCGGTGTTCAGCCGATAGATCTCGGGCCACAGGAATGGATCGCCCAGGTAGGTGCGGGCCAGATCCCACAGGGTGTCGCCGGGCCTGACCGTATGGGATTCTGGCCGCTGGGCCAGGAGCATCCCGGGCAGCGCAAGAGCCAGCACCATTACGGCGGCACGAGTCGGAGGGGCGGCGGACATCGGGCAACCCTCGAGAGTTGGGGGAGCGAGCCAACCCAATATAGGGTAGAGAGGTCGAGCGCGCCACCTCAGAGACCACATGAGACCTGCCGCCATAACCATCAGCGCGACAGGATGTTGGACCGAGGTGAGGCCGGTCACCCGAAGCCGATCATGACCGGTCATCGGGCGCCGACCCATGCCCTGCCTCGAAGGGGTGCGCAAGCCCGGGTGGCCCGCAAGGTCCTGCCCCCGGCAACACCCCTTTTCAGCCCTGCTGCCGGCTACTATCTCACGCCCCTGGCTGGTCTCGGCGGTCGCCGGCTACCGCCGGCTGGGCGAGCCGCTCGCGGCTCAGAACGGGAGATCGTCGTCTTCGCTGTCCAGGGCCTCCGGGAAGTCGTCGAAGGACTCGCTGCCCTTGCCTCCCTCCTTCTTGGGCGCTGCGGCCCCTGCGGTACCCGCGGCCGCCTTGGCCGGGGCGAGATTTCCCTCGGTTCCGCCCTGCGCGCCGCGGCCCGAGAGAAGGATCAGGTCGTTCACCACGATCTCCGTGGTGTACCGCGTCTGGCCTTCACGATCCTGCCAGGAGCGGTATTCGATCCGGCCCTCGACGTACACCTTGTCTCCCTTCTTGCAGTACTTCTCGACCACATCGGCCAGGCCGGAGCCCTTGCTGCCGTTGTTCCACACCACGATCCGGTGCCATTCGGTTTTTTCCTGCGGGTCGCCGCCCGGGCCAGTCCAGCGGCGGCTGGTCGCGAGGTTGAAATTGGCCACGCGGTTGCCGTTGGCGGTGCTCCGCACTTCGGGGTCGGCGCCGAGGTTGCCGATCAGGATCACTTTGTTGAGGCTTCTGCTCACGGGAACCTCCAGGGCACGGGGCGACGAGACGCCGGGGGATCGGTTCAACGCGTCGCCATGATAACGAGGGGAAGCCGGGGCGACCTACTCCAAATGTAGCGAGGTGGTGGCGCAACTACGCAGGTCGGGGCAAGGGGCGGCTGAGCACCAGGGCGTCCTCGAGGGGGCGGCGGTAGTACCGGGGCCGGACCCCGACGACCCGGAAGCCGGCCGCCTCGTAGAGCCGCCGGGCGGCCAGGTTGGACACCCGCACTTCGAGGTAGACCTCCCGGCTTCCGCGGCGGGCCAGGAGTTCGAGGGCCGCATCGAGCAAGGCCCGCCCCACGCCCGCGCGCCGCGCTTCGGGCGCCACCGCCAGATTGAGAATCTCTCCTTCGCCCGCCACGGCGCGGCCCACCACGTAGCCCAGGATCTCCCGGTTCCGTTCGGCCACCAGGCCGAAGCCGACCGGAGCCTCCAGGGCCTCGAGGAAGCCGGCTTCGCTCCAGGGGTCGCTGAACGAGGCCCGCTCGATGGGCAGGCACCGGGCGGCGTCAGTGCTCCGCGCGGGCCGGATCTGGTAAGGGGCGACCATGGGCGCGTTCCCATTTCGCCTGGGCCTCCGCAGGGCGGCCGTAGGCCGGCTCCCAGAGGGCCGGATCCGCCACCCGGGTGAGGGCGTGGGCCCGCCCCACCAGGTCGAGCAGGGCCGCGGCCCGGGGCCAGGTGGGAGCGGCTCCGAGCCGCGCTGCGGCGGGCCCCACGATGCGGCCGGGAGCGGGGAGCCGGGTGTGGATTTCGTCGGGCGTGAGGGTGGCCGGCGCGAGGACCGTCTCCACTTCCGCGGGCCGTACCCGCCAGGCACCGGCGAAGAGCTCGCCCCGGAGCGCGTCGCTCACCGCGAGGACCAAGGCGCCATCGTCCCCCGAAGCAGCCGCGAGGCCCAGGAGACTCGGCGCGGTCCAGAGCGCGAGGCCCCGGGTGTGGGCCAGGGCCTTGGCCACGCTGGCCCCGACCCGGAGCCCGGTAAAGCTGCCGGGACCGTCGGCCAGCACGATGCCTTCGAGCTCGGCAAGCGAGGCCCCGGCCCGTTCGAGGCAGCGATCGAGCATCGGGAGGAGGAGCGCCGCGTGGCGCCGCGCGCCGGGGAGCGACGCTTCGGCGAACACAGCCCCGGGGAGGCCCAGGGCCAGCGACGCCCGGTCGGTGGCGGTATCGAGGGCAAGCCACATCAGAGTTGTTCCAGTCCCCGGCGTTCCGGGTCGGGAAGATGGGAAAGTCGAAGCCGGACCGTGGGCGGCGGGAGCCAGGGCCCGGCGCGCTCGGGCCACTCCACCAGCACGGCGTCCCCTTCGCTCACGAGCGATTCCCAGTCGAGCTCGGCGGCCTCCTCCGGTCCCCGGAGCCGGAAGCAGTCCACGTGAAAGACCGGCCCGCGCCGACCCTGGTAGCGGTGCACCAGCGCGTAGGTGGGGCTGGTGGCGGGCTGGCGCACGCCGAGCCCCCGGGCGATGGCCTGGGCCAGGGTGGTCTTCCCGGCGCCGAGCTCACCTTCGAGCGTCACCACCGCGCGAGGAGGGAGGCTCCCGCCCAGCCGTTCGCCCTCGGCCCGAAGCTCCGGCTCGGTCAGCAGGCGCATCAGGCGCGACGGCGGAGGGGCAGCCGCTCGCGGGTCACGTCGGGCGCATCGAGCGCCCGGAGTTCGTGGAGCTGGTCC
Organism: Gemmatimonadota bacterium; assembly: GCA_037444345.1. Taxonomy (GTDB): domain Bacteria; phylum Gemmatimonadota; class Gemmatimonadetes; order Gemmatimonadales; family GWC2-71-9; genus JADJOM01. Next base: position 2,751 of record JBBIMQ010000310.1, read on the forward strand.
CGCAGCATCGCCGCCAGCTCGAACTCCAGGTTGGCCGCCGCCTCGCGCATCTGCCGCTCCAGCGCTGCGATGACCTGGGCTCGGCGCGCGGGGTCGCGCAGCTCGAGCGCGGAGGGGCGCGGCTCCCTCGCCGCCGGCCGCTCGGTGCGGGCGTCGGCTACCCGCGTGGTGAGCTTCACCTGCTCCATGGACTTCACGATGGAGCGCGGCGTGATCCCGTGCTTCCGGTTGTAGGCCAGCTGGAGATTGCGGCGCCGCTCCATCTCGGCCAGGGCCCGCGCCATCGAGCCGGTCACGGTGTCGGCATAGAGGATCGCCTTGCCGTTCACGTGGCGGGCCGCGCGTCCGACGGTCTGGATCAGCGAGCGGTCGGAGCGCAGGAAGCCCTCCTGGTCGGCATCCAGGATCGCCACCAGCGACACCTCGGGCAGGTCCAGGCCCTCGCGGAGCAGGTTGATGCCCACCAGCACGTCGAAATCCCCCAGGCGGAGCCCCCGCAGGATCTCCATCCGCTCGATGGCGTCAATGTCGGAGTGGAGGTATCGAACCCGCACTCCCGTCTGCTGCAGGAAGTCGGTGAGGTCTTCCGCCATCCGCTTGGTGAGTGTAGTGACCAACACCCGCTCGCGCCGCTTCACGCGCTCGCGGATTTCGTGCAACAGGTCGTCCACCTGCCCCTTCACCGGCCGCACCACCACCTCGGGATCCACCAGCCCGGTGGGCCGGATGATCTGCTCCACGGCGCGGCCGCCGGAGAGACCCAGTTCGAAGTCGCCCGGTGTGGCGGACACGCAAATCATCTGCGGGACCAGCGCCATGAAC
>JBBIMQ010000311.1:0-3553 GCA_037444345.1 Gemmatimonadota bacterium
GCCGGGGGTGGGATTGTCGCGGTTGATCCGGTCCAGGTAGATGAGGCCGGGGTCACCCGTCTCCCACGCCGCCGTGGCAATGGCGTCGAACACCTCGCGGGCTCGCAGCCGGCCGGCCGGGCGGCCGCCCGGATGGCGGAGCTCGAGCGCGCCGTCTTGCTCGACGGCTCGCATGAACTCGTCGGTCACCGCCACCGAGAGATTGAAGTTCCGCAGACCCCCGCCCACCTTGGCGCGAACGAACTCCAGGATGTCCGGATGGTCCACCCGGAGCACTCCCATGTTGGCCCCGCGCCGCCGGCCGCCTTGCTTGATGTGCTCGGTGGCGCAGTCGAAGATCCGCATGAAGGAAACCGGCCCCGAGGCCTCCCCCCCGGTCGAGACCACCGCCGCGCCGGCCGCGCGGAGGCTGGAAAAGGAAAAGCCGGTGCCACCGCCGGTCCGCTGGACGATGGCCATCTGCTTGACCGCCTCGAAGATGGACTCCATGCTGTCGCCCACGGGCAGGACGAAGCAGGCGCTGAGCTGGCCCAGCGCCGTGCCGGCGTTGGCGAGCGTGGGGCTGTTGGGCAGGAAATCGAAAGCGGTCAGGGCCCGGAGGAATTCCTCCTCCCAGCGCGCCGCGGCCGCCGCGCTCCCGAGCACGAGCTCGGCGTGCGCCACCGCCCGCGCCACCCGGGCGAAGAGCTCCTCCGGGGTCTCGACGATCCGCCGCTCGGCGTCGCGCCGGAGATACCGCGCCTCGAGCACCCGCCGGGCGTTCGCACCGAGGGACAGCGGCGGCGTCACGGCCGGCCCGCCTCCCGATCCCGCACCTCTCTCACGCCTCGCCCGCCACCGACTCCTGACTGTAGGCCAGGACTCGCTCGTAGAGCGCGATGTGCCGTTCCGCCATCAGCTCCCGGGTGAAGTGCTTCTCCACCCGCCGGCGCCCGGCCTCGCCCATCTGCTCCCGCTTGAACGGGTCGTGCGCCAGCGTGTCCAGCGCTTCGGCCAGCGAGCGGACGTCGTGGACCGGCACTTCGAGCCCGGTCTCCCCCGGCACGTTCACCTCCCGCACCCCGGTCGGGACCGCGCTCGTGATTACCGGGCGCCCGGCGGCCATGGCCTCCAGCACCACCAGCCCGAACATCTCGTCCACCGTCACTGACGGCAACACCAGGAAGTCGGCTTCCGCCATCCGGCGAGGGAGATCCTCGTCCGGGTATTCCCCGTAGAAGCGCACCCGGTCGGCCAGGGCCAGGGCCTGGGTGAGGGTCTTGAGGCGGGGCAGTTCGGGACCCCCACCCACGATGTCCAGCCGGAGGTCCGGCACCCGCTCCAGCGCCCGGAGCAGGATGTCAATGCCCTTGAACTTGAGCAGGCGGCCGATGAAGATGGCCTTGGGGGGGGCGTCATACGGTCGCCGGGGGACGTCGGCCCAGCGGGTCTCGTCAATTCCGAAGGGGATGATCTCGGTCTTGGCCTCGAACCCCTGGAGTTCGGTGCAGAGGGCGAGGTGCGCCCGGCTCGGCACCACGATCGCCGCCGCCCGGCGGAGCACCGCCCGCGCCAGCATCCGGTAACTGCCGCGCTTGGCGTCCTGGTGCTGGGTGACGACGAGCGGGGTTTTCCTGCTGCGCAGCAGCGAGGCGATGTCGGCCAGGGGATGGGGATGATGCAGATGGATGATGTCCGCCCGCCGCCGCGCCGCCGCCAGATACCCCGGCGCCAGCTCCTCGCTGCCCAGCGCGCCGAAGGAGAACACCCGGGTCACGGTGGTCCGCTGCCGCCCGCCGGCGCGCCCGCCTACCCGGCTCTCGACCGCCACCACCGACACCTCGTGCCCCAGCGCCGCCGCCCCCTCGGCCAGCTCCTGGACAACCCGTTCCATGCCGCCTGACCGCGGCCAGTAGTACTTCGCGAGGTGGAGGATGCGCATGGGGGTGCCGCAAGTTGACCGGCGCTCAGGGGCCTGTCAATGGCGGCGAAGACCGCGCGCGGCCAACCGCCACCTGCCTGGCGCGGCGCGCGCTCGCGCGGCCCACCCCCGGCCACGGAGCGCCACGACCCGGCACCACACTCCGTGCCCGGCCGATTGACGATTGCCCCGTGACCGTGGATCATTACCGCCAACGCGCCCGGGCACCCGGCAGGCCGGCGCGCCGCACGCACCCCAGGCCGCGATTTGCCCACACTCGCCCTCTGCTACGGCACCCGCCCCCAGATCATCAAGGCCAGCGTGCTGCGCCGCTCCCTGGCCCCGCTGGGACCGGTGCTCGCCGTGGATACCGGCCAGCATTACGATTACGAGCTCAACGCGGTCTTCTACGAGCAGCTCGGCGTCGAGCCGCCCGATCTCTTTCTCGAGGTCGGCTCCGGGAGCCACGCCGCGCAGACCGCCGCCGTGCTCGAGCGGGCCGAAGCCGTGCTGGACCGGGCGAGACCGGCGGCGGTCCTGGTCATCGGTGATACCAACTCCACCCTCGGGGCCGCGCTGGCGGCGGCCAAGCTCCGGATCCCGGTGGTGCATGTCGAGGCCGGTCTCCGCGCCACCGACCACCTGATGGCCGAGGAACTCAACCGCCGGGTCGTGGACGCCATCGCTGCGCTGCTCTGCACCCCTTCGGCGACCGTCACCGCGCGGATGGCCCGCGAGCACCCGGGCCAGCGCGTGGTGGAGACCGGCGATGTGGCGTACGACGTCCTGCTGGGCCAGCTCGGGCGCCTGGCTCCGCCTGACACCGTGGTGCCCGGCCTCGGGCCGGGGTACATCTTCGCCACCCTGCACCGGGCCGAGCTGGTGGACCACCCCGAGCGCCTGGCCGGCGCCGTGGCCGGCCTCCAGGCGCTGGGCCGCGAGGTGGTCTTCGCGGTACATCCCCGGACCCGGAACGCGCTGGAACGCTGCGGCATCACCAACCGGGTGGCCTGGCCGGTCCGGCTGGTCCCGGCGGTGGGCTACCTCCAGAGCCTCGCCCTGGCCCGGGGGGCTGCGGTCCTGGTGACCGACTCCGGCGGGCTCCAGCGGGAAGGCTACTGGCTGGGCACCCCGTGCGTCACCCTGCGTGCCGAAACCGAGTGGGAGGAAACCGTGAGCGCCGGCGCCAACCTGCTGGTCTCGCCGGACGACGCCGCCCGGTCGCTCCCCGCCGCCTTCGAGACCCAGCTCGCGCGCTGGAACGGGTCCGCGCGGTGGGACCCCACCGCCTACGGCACCGGCCACGCGGCCGCGCGGGTCGCCGACGCGGTGCGCGCACTCCTTTCCTCCTGAGCCGGATCGCGGTGCGGGTCGTCGTCGTCTCGCCCACCTACCTCGACCCCGCCAACCGGGGGAAGCTCCGCGCGCTCGCCGCCCTGGGTTGCACCGTGAGCGCCGCCGTACCCGCCCGGTGGTCGCCCCGGGCCCGCGGCCCGCTCCTCAGCGCCCAGTGGGGCACCGACGCCGGGGTCCAGATCGTCCCGATTCGGGTCGCGGGCTCGCCCCGGGGCGACGGGGTCCGCTGGCGGGCCCGCGATCTTCGCACCCTGCTCAGAGACTTCCGGCCCGATGTGATCCTGATCGAGGCCGAGC
>JBBIMQ010000312.1:0-3541 GCA_037444345.1 Gemmatimonadota bacterium
ATTGGCCTCGAACCCCTGGCCCGGAATCATGGTGATCGCCGCGGTGTGGACATGCATGTCCCAGAGCCCCGGGACGAGGTAGCGGCCGCCGGCGTCTACCCGGGGCACACCCCGAGGAGGGCGGTATTGTGTGTCAGGCAGGATCGCGGCGATCCGGTTGCCGCGGATCACCACCGTGGAGCCCGGACGCTGGGCCCCACTGCGGACGTCAACCACGGTGGCGCGGGTGATCACCAGCGAGGGCCGGGCGGGATCCTGCCCGGGGCTCCAGACGGCTGGGACCGGTGCCAGCAGCACGGCCAGCGCGCCGATCGGGACGGAGCCTCGAGTACCTGTGACCGCGGTGTGAACCAGCACGGCTACCTTCCCAGCGAGTGTGGGGCGAGCCGTTGCAACTTCCGGACGCAGGCAGGGCCGAGGATGACTGGAACGAGGATTGCAGCAAGCTACTGGAATGGACCATCGCCATAACCAATTGCTTCGCAACAGGTTAGCGGTATGGGCCGCCCTGGGCCTTGGCCTGGTGGCCGTGGCACTCCCGGTTTCGGGACCCGCTGCCACCCTCGCCTCCGGCGACGCCCATCGCCGGGCCGAGCTCATGGCCGGGCTCTGGCTGTTCAAGGGGTTGCTTCTGGGGCACGCCGCGCTCCTTGCAGGTGCGGCCCTGGGTCCGTCGCGGCGGGCAGCGAGCTTCCCGCTCCGGAGTGAAGCCCTGGCGGATCAGCCGGTCACGCGCTGGGAGATCGGGATCGCGGCGGCGATCGCTCTGTCGGGCCTCCTCCTCCGCTTGCCACGCCTGGGCGAGGGACTCTGGTTCGACGAGATCCAGACCCTGGTAGAGTATGTCAGGCTCCCGTTGGCTCGGATCGTCACGACGTTCGATAGCCAGAACCAGCATCTGCTTTACACCGTCGCGGCTCACGCCAGCGTGGCCTGGTTCGGGGAGAGCGCCTGGGCGCTCCGCCTCCCGGCGGTGCTGTTCGGGGTCGCCTCGCTGTGGGCGGTCTGGCGCTTCGGCCGCCTGGTGGCGGACCGCCGGGAGGCGCTGCTCGCGGCGGCGTTCCTTGCGGCGTCGTACCATCACGTCTGGTTCTCGCAGAACGCGCGAGGCTACACCGGGCTCCTGCTCTGGTCGCTGCTCGGCAGTCTCGCGTTTCTCCGCCTGCTCGCCGGGCGGTACCGGGACGCGCGGGGCTGGGTGGCGGGCTACGCGGGGGCCATGGCGCTCGCGGTGTATACTCACGCCACGGCGGCGCTCGTCCTCGCGGCACATGCCGTGGTGCTGGCCGGGCTCCTGGCCCGGGCAGGATCGGAGGCCCGGTGGTCGGGGGGCGGGGGCCGCGCTCCCCTCGTCGCCATCGTCCTTGCCGGATCGCTGTCCTTGCTGTTGTACGCGCCGGTGGTCCCGCAGCTTTTGGAGACGCTGTTGGCCCCGCCGTCGGGCGGGGCGACCATTGCCTGGCAGAGTCCGCTCTGGCTTGCGGGCGAAGCGCTAGGGGGCCTGGCCCACGGGTTGCCCGGGGGATGGGGCGCCGTGGGAGTGGGCGGGCTGGTGGTCGCGGCGGGTGTAGCGAGCTACGCGCGGCAGAGCGGCACCGTACTCACGGTCATGCTGCTCCCGCCCCTCGCCACCCTGGCCGCGATCGTGGCGCTGGGACACAATCTGTGGCCCCGGTTCTTTTTCTTCGCGGCGGGTTTCGGGGCCCTGATCGCGGTACGCGGCATTTGCACGCTGGCCCGCGCTCTCTGGCCCCGGCGGGGGCCGCTCTTCGCCTCGGTCACGGTGGGCCTGGGGGTGCTGGCGAGCGGCCTCACCGTGCCTCGCGCCTGGGGTCCGAAGCAGGATTACGAGGGTGCCGCACGGTTCCTCCAGGCCGCGCTCGGCCCGGCGGACGCGGCGGTGGTGGTGGACCTCACCGACTACCCGTACCGCCGTTATTACGGCGGTCCCTGGATCGCGGTGGCGGGTGCCGGTGAGCTCGAGGCTCTGGAACGAACCCACCTGCACACCTGGCTGGTGTACACCTTCCCGGTCCGGCTGGCCGCGGTCCATCCGGACATCTGGGCCCGGCTGGCGGAGCGCTACGAGCGGGTGGCGGTCTTTCCCGGCACGGTCGGGGGAGGCGACATCGTCATCATGGTGAACCGACCCGCGGACACTCCGAGGCCCCCGGCGTGATCGAAACCGTACTCGAAGACGAAGGCACCCCGCCACGCGCGGTGTCGGTGGTCATCCCGGCCTATAACGAGGCCGCCCACGTGGCGGACCAGGTGCGCGCGGTGGACCGGGTCATGCGTGCGAGCGGCTGGGCCTACGAGATCCTGGTGGTGGACGACGGGTCGCAAGACGGCACGGCCGAGCAGGCCGCAGCGGCCGGGGTCACGGTGCTGCGGCGGAGCCAGAACCAGGGCTACGGGGCGGCCCTGAAGCTGGGGATCCGCCGAGCCCGGCACCCGTGGATCCTGATCACCGATGCCGACGGGACCTATCCCGCGAGCGCCATCCCGGAGCTGCTCCAGGCGGCGGACGGCCACGCCATGGTGGTCGGGGCACGGGTCGGGGAGACGGTGGAGATCCCGCTCGCCCGGCGACCGGCCAAGGCCTTTCTCCGCTGGCTGGCCAGTTATCTGGCCGAACGGGAGCTGCCGGACATCAACTCGGGGCTCCGGTTGATGCGCGCCGATCTGGTGCGCCGCTACGAGCACCTGCTCCCGGCCGGGTTCTCCTTCACCACGACGATCACGCTCGCCGCGGCCTGCAACGGGCATGCGGTGGCCTACGTGCCCATTGATTATCACGCCCGGCTCGGCGAGTCGAAGATCCGGCCGCGCCACGCCTACGACTTCATGGTCCTGATTCTCCGGACCATCGTGTACTTCAACCCGCTCCGGGTGTTCTTCCCCCTGGGCGGGATGCTGGCGCTGGTGGGGCTCGCCAAGTTCGGCTACGACCTCACCCGGGAAAACCTCTCCGAGACGGCGGTGCTCTGTTTTCTGGGGGCGCTCATCGTCTGGGCGGTGGGGCTCTTGGCGGACCAGAACGCGCGGCTCGGGCTCCGGCGATGAAGGCCTGGCACAAGGTCGCGGTGAGCGCGGGGCTTCTGGCCCTGCTGGCGGCGGTGCTCCCGGGGGAGCAGGTGCGGGACGCACTCGGCCGCCTCACGCCGGCGGTCTGGGCCGGGGTGCTGGCCGGCTTCCTGGCCGGCCACGCGCTGGGTGCGATCAAGTGGCGGCTCCTGGTCAATGCGGGCCGCGCGGCCCTCGGGCGCGCGGATGGCCTGCGGTGTTACAGCGCGGGGCTGTTCGCGAATCTCTGCCTGCCGAGCCTGGTGGGCGGCGACGTGCTCCGGATGGCCCTCGCCGCGCGCTGCACTCGGCGGGCCGAAGCGGCCTTCCTGGGCGGCGTGCTCGACCGCCTGAGCGATCTCGCCGGCACCGGCCTGCTCCTCCTGGGCGGGGCCCTGGCGGCCCACCAATCCGTGGCGGGCGGGGGCGGCGGTGGCCGGGTGGTCGGGCTCGTGGCCGGGCTCGCCGCGCTGTT
>JBBIMQ010000313.1:0-3541 GCA_037444345.1 Gemmatimonadota bacterium
GGGTTGATCGCCAGCGCGCGGCGGAAGTACGCGAGCGCCTTGTCCGGCTGCCCGGCCACCCCTATCTTCTTCCCGTGCCACCCCTCCGCTCCGCGGCCCTCGCGGTGCTCATGCTGGGCGCTGTCGGGTGTCGTTCGGGCCCCCAGACGTCCGGCCAAGCACTCTCCGTCGCCTCCACGACTCCGCCCTCGAGTCTCCTGCGCCTTCCCCTCGCCGGGGGAACCGCCGAGCTGTATCGCCTGCCCCGGCTCCAGCCCTGGGGCTGGCGCCAGCAAGGCACCCCGCTCCCGCCGATCCGGCGCGCGCTCGGCGCCGATCTCGATCAGGAGCTGGTCTATCTCCTCGGGGCGAAAAACGAGGTCCTGGCACTCGATCTCCAGACCGCGCGGCTGCGCCCCCCGGTGGCTACCGGGGTCCGCGAGGCAGCGATCGGCCCCGACGGCACCCTGTTCACCGTCAACGACAGCAACGCGGTGGTCGCCCTGATCCGCCGGATCCCGGTGCGGCTCCAGGGCCGGCTCCCTGGCAGCCCTCGCGATCTGTTCGGCACCAAGCGATCGGACCTGCTCGGCATCACCGCCGGGCGCACCAATCAGTTGTATGCCTTGCACGCCGATGGGCCCGAGTCCCGCCTGGAGCTTCCCCCGGGCGACGCGGCCGCCACGCTCTGGGGCGACCTGGTGGCCATCGCGGCCGACACGGCGGTCATCCTCGTGGATCCGAGCGATCCCGGTGGGCCGATGTCCATCCCGGTCTCGGGACATGCCCGAGCAGTGCTGTTCTCGCCCTCCGGGCACCGGCTCTACGTGGCGCGGCGGGACGGCCCGATCCTCGTGTTCAACCGTTACTCCGGCGAGCTGATCGGTGACATCGAGCTGCCCCGTCCTGCCAGTGCCCTCCGCGCCGATCCCTGGGGCCGCTGGCTTCTGATTCACCCCGGCGGGGCCGATTCGCTCTGGCTGGTGGACGTCGCCCGAGGTCGCCGGGTCGCCGGGTTCGCCACCGCGTGGGCGAGCGACGTCCCCACCGTCACCAACCAGGGCGTGCTGCTCCTCAAGCAGCGGAACGACTTGGTGGCTCACGATCTCAACGATCCCGACCTGCCGGAGACCGGGCGGGTCGCCGGCGGCGCGGCCGACCTCTGGCTGCCTCTCGCCTGGACCCCGGAGACCGGCACCGCCAGCACCTCGCTGGAGCCTGAGGCGCCCCTCCCCCCGGCCGCGCCCGGGGAGGAAACCCCGGCCGCCCCGCGGGTCTTCCTGCAGGTCTCGAGCTCGCAGAACCGCGCCTGGTCCGGCGAACTGGCGCGCCAGCTCGCCGACGCCGGCCTGCCGGCCCAGGTACTCGACCCTCGTCCCGGCGAGGAAGGGTTCCGCGTGGTGTTGGGCCCCTATCCCTCCCGGGAAGCCGCCGAATCCGTGGGCCGGAAGCTGGGCCGTCCCTTTTTCATCTATCAACCGGATCGCTGATCCACCCCTCCGCATGAAGCTCACTCGACTCGAGCTGTCCGGCTTCAAGTCGTTCGCGGACACCGTCACGCTGTCTTTCAACGAGGGCGTCGTGGCGATCGTGGGCCCGAACGGCTGCGGCAAGTCCAACGTTTCGGATGCGGTGCGCTGGGTGCTGGGAGAACAGTCGGCGCGGCTCCTGCGCGGGGGCAAGATGGAGGACGTGATCTTCCAGGGTTCGGCCGGCCGACGGCCGGTCAACGTGACGGAGGTCTCGCTCTTCCTCGACAACAGCGACGGAACCCTGCCCATCGCCTATCGCGAGGTCCAGATCACCCGGCGCCTCTCGCGCAGCGGCCAGTCCGAGTACTTGCTCAACCAGGCCCCGGTCCGGCTGCGGGACATTCAGGACCTCCTCCGGGGGACGGGACTCGGGAGCGATGCGGGCGTGGTGATCGAGGCCCGGATGATCGAGTGGCTCCTGTCCGATCGGGCCGAGGAGCGGCGGGCGCTCTTCGAGGAGGCGGCGGGGATCGGGCTCTACCGCGACCGGCGGCAGATCACCGAGCGGCGGCTCGAGGAGACCGCGGCCGACCTCGCGCGGGTGGAAGACCTGATCGCCGAAGTGCAGAGCCAGCTCCGCAGCCTGGCGCGGCAAAAGGGGAAGGCGGAGCGGCATGCCAAACTCATGGAGGAGAAATTCGCCGTGCAGCTTGCGCTGGCCCGGCGGCTACTCGCCGAGCTGGACCGGCAGCTGGCGGCCTCGGACCGGCGCCACGGCGAACTGGAAGAGGAGTTGCCCGCCGCGCGCACCGCGGTCGAGGCGCTCGAAGCGCGGCGGGAGGCGGCGGCGCGGAGCCGCACCCGGGCCGAGGCCGAGCGGACGGAGATCGCACGGTTGCTGGGCGCCACGCGGCTCGAGCTGGGCACTCTGGATCGAGAGCTGGCCGTGGCGGCCGAGCGCCTGGCCCATGCCGCGGCCCGGAAGCTTCGCGCCAGCGAGGACCAGGGCCAGATCGAGACCCGGCGCCAGCAGGCCGCGCGAGATCGCGAGGCCGCCCAGGCCGAGTACCAGACGGCTCTGGCCGAGCAGGAGCGGATCCGGGTCGAGGTGGCCGCCCGTGGCGCCGCCGAGCAAGAGGTGCGGACCCGGCTCGGGGAACAGCGCCAGGCGGTCCGCGACCTCGAGCAGGAGATCCAGCGGCGAATGCAGCAGCTCCGAGCGCTGGAGGGCGAACGGTCGGCCCTGGAGCACGATCTGCACCTCCTGCGGGAACAGGCCGCTCAGGCCGCCGCTCGCTGGAGTGCCGCACAGACCGAGCTGGAGCTGGCCGAGCGGCGACAGGCGGAAGCGGCGGACGCGGCCGGGCGGCAGGTGGCCGAAGCTCAGCGCCTGGCCGCCGAGGCGGAGCGGGCCCGGCACCAGGTAGCGGAGCTCCGGCGGCGCGAAGCCCTGGAGCGAGCGGACCGCCGGCGGGCCGAGGAGGTGGTGGCCCAGCTCAGCGCCCGGCGCCAGGCCCTCGAGGACCTGGAGCGGGATCGCGTGGGCCTGGCCCCGGGGGCCGCGGCGCTGCTCGCTGCTCGCGCCCGGTTCGACGGCGCGGTACTGGGCCCGCTCAGCGACTTTATCCGCGTGGGCCGGGAGGATGCGGACGCGGCCGAGCGGCTCCTGGGCGAGTGGGTGCACGCGGTGCTGGTGCACGACCGCGCCATCCCCGCAATTCAGGCCTGGCATGCGGCGGAACAGCCCGGCACCCTGATGCTGCTTCCGGTGGACGCGGGTCCCACGCCCGGTGCCGGCCCCAACCCCCTCGAGCACCGGCTGGCCGCCGAGGAGCCGGCCCGGGCCTGGGTGACAGCGCTGCTGGCCGGGCTCGAGGTGCTGGAGCCCGACGGCCGGGCCCAGCGCCGCCCCAACGGGGCGATTCTCCTGGCGGGGTCCCCCGCGCCTTCGGGGCCGCTCCGCCGGCGGGCCGAGCTGGCGAGCCTGTCCGGCGAGGTGAGGGCGGCCCAGGAGGCCCTCCACCAGGCGGAGCTGACGTTAGGCGCCACCGTGGCCCGCCTGGCAGCCGCCGAGGCAGCGCTCGAAGCGG
>JBBIMQ010000314.1:0-3539 GCA_037444345.1 Gemmatimonadota bacterium
CGCTCATCGTCCAGCAAATCCGGAGCCAGTTCGCCCGGTGGGCCGCGGTCTCGGCGGGGTGCCTGATGATCAACCTCGCCACCGGGATCTCCAGCCCCTGGTTTCTGTTCCCCACGATGTTCATGGGCTTCAAGCTGGTGAACAGTTACGCCAGGCTCTGGCAGGCGGGCTACTCGTGGCGCGACGTGCTCCAGCGCCCGCCCGCTCCGGACGCGATGCGGGGACCGGCCGGCGGGAAGGCGCCGCGGCAGTTGCCCCCGCCGCGGGTCGAAGAATACGGGGCCAACCACGGCCAGATCGCCCAGGCCTACACGGACCGGAACGCCATCTTCAAGCTGCTGGACCGCATGTCGCCGGCGGAGCGGCGCATGCTCCCGGAGGATGTGCCGGACACGGTGGACGCGCTCTACCAGCGGGCCACGGAGCTGGCACGCACCCTCCACACCATGGACACCAACCTCGACAGCGGCGACCTCGCCCGGATCGAGGAGCGGATCCAGGCGGTACAGCGGGAGCCGGACGACGAGGAGCGGCAGCGCCGGCTCGCGCTGCTCGAGCGGCAGCAGCGGGCGATCACGGACTTGCGGGGCCGCCGGGAGCAGATCGCCAGCCAGCTAGAGTCGTGCATCCTCGCCATGCAGAACGTCCGGTTCGACCTGCTCCGGCTCCGTTCCGCCGACGCCGCCTCGGCACTGGGCGATCTCACCATGGCCACGCAGCAGGCCCGGGCGCTGTCCCGCGACGTGGACCACGCGATCGTGGCCGCGGCTGAGATTCGAGAAGCGCTCGGCAAGGGGGGAGCCCCCTCGTCGGCCCAGGGGCGCCGGAAGGGGCCGCGCCGCCCCACGGGAGCGGGCGTGGACGGAGCCGGCACAAGATGAGGGGCACCAACCCCCGGTGTCCCTGATGCCCATCGGGCCCTGGGGGGGGATGCACCTCATCGGCTTCGGGGTCCTGCTCCCCTGGGCCGCGTATCGCAGTGCGGCCCGGCTCGCGCGCGGGCCGTTGCCTCCACGGGCGCGTCACTTTCAGGTCGTCCTCGTCCAGCAGGGGTTCTTCGCGACCCTGTCGCTCGCGGTCGCGCACCTGGAGCGGATCGAGCTGTTCCCCGACCCCGCGATCCCGCCCCACGCGCTGGGGCTGGGCGCGCTGGGTCTCCTCGGAGCGCTGGCCGTCATGCCCCGCTACTGGAGGCGTGCGGTCGAGCAGCGGACCAGGCTCGCCTACTTTTTCATGCCCCGGACGGCGGGAGAGAAGCGACTCTGGGCGGGGCTCGCGGTGGTGGCGGGGATCGGGGAGGAGCTCACCTATCGGGGCGTGATGTACACGCTGCTCTTGCGGCTCCTCGGAACACCGATCGGCGCGGCCGTCCTGGCCGCGGTCATTTTCGGGGTTTCGCACTCGGTGCAAGGATGGGCGAGCGCCCTCGCGACCGTAGCCTTCGGGCTCGCCTTCCAGGGACTGGCGCTCGTGTCGGGCAGTCTTTACCTGCCGATGCTGGTGCACGTGCTCTATGATCTGGCGGCCGGCCTGGCCTATTCGCGGTACGGGGAGGAACTCGGGTATCCGGCAGGCGGCGTCAGCGATGGGGCCGGAGCCGAGGATGGGGTTGCTGATAGCGGGGATGGGTGAGGGAGCGCTGGCCGTGCGGCCCGAGCACGGTCCTGTCTCGTCGAGCTCGAGCGATTATCGCAACGCCATCCCGAACACCCTGAGCCCCGCCACGATCGTCACCACGGCCACCAGATCCAGCAGCAACCCCGCGCGCAGCATCTGGTGCGCCGAGACCTGCCCCGACCCGAACACGATGGCGTTGGGCGGTGTCGCGACGGGCAGGGCGAACCCCGTCGAGGCAGCGAAGCAGGCCACCAGCATCAGGCTCACCGGTGGCTCGCCGGTGGCCCTCGCGAGCGATGCGGCGAGCGGCATGGCCATGGCCGCGACCGCGGTATTCGAGGCCAGTTCGCTCAATCCGAGTACCACCAGCGCCAGCGCCACCGAGAGGAGGAGCGGCGGGAACCCGCTCAGGAGGTGGAGCCGCTCGCCGAGCCAGGCGACGAGGCCTGTAGTCTCCATGGCCGAAGCGAGGGAGAGCCCGCCACCGAAGAGGACCAGGACGTCCCAGGGGATCCTGGCCGCGTCCTCCCAGGCGAGGAGTGGCCGCAAGGACCCGGTTCGATCCCGGGCCCGCAGGGCGAAGAGCAGTATCGCGGCTCCGATCGCGATAGCGCTGTCGGAGATTCCCGGCACCAGGTCGGTGAGGCCGGGCAGCCGGAAGGACCCGAGCTCCTTCGGCTCGCGCGCGACCCAGGCGGCCGCGGTGAGCCCGAAGACGAGGAGCACGCCGCGCTCCCCCCCCTGCAGGGGGCCCAGCTCGCGCCGCCGGGCGCCGAGGGCTCGGGCGGCCTCCGGGGCGAGACGGGCCTCGGGAGCCCGGAACAGCCCGAAGACCAGGAGCGCCCAGCAGGCCGGAAGGAGGAGCGCGGCCAGCGGCAGTCCCACCGCCATGAACTCGCCGAAGCCCACCCGGCGGCCCGCCAGCTCGCCGGCCTGAGCGGCGAAGATCAGGTTGGGCGGGGTGCCCACCAGCGTCGCCATCCCGCCGATCGAGGCGGCATAGGCCACACCCAGCATGAGGGCGGTGCGGGTTCGATCCGCTGCGGGACCGGGGCCGAACTGGCTGCCCAGCGCGAGGGCGATGGGATACATCATCGCGGCCGTCGCCGTGTTCGAGACCCACATCGAGACCAACCCCGTTGCCGCCATCATGGCCAGCACCGCGGCCCGGCCGCTTCCCCCAGCAAGCTCCACCAGGGCGTAGGCCAGCCGCTCGTGGCTGCGCCAGCGCTGGAGCCCGGCGGCCAGGAAGAATCCGCCGAGGAAGAGGAAGATGAGCTCGCTGGCGTAGGGCGCTGCGGCTTCCTTCGCGGAGGCCACACCGAGGACCGGGAACAGGACGAGGGGCAGGAGCGACGCGGCGGCGAGCGGGACGGCTTCGGTAAGCCACCATGCCATCATCCAGGCCATGACGGCCAGGGTGCGATGGGCAGGCGGAGGCAGATCGGGGAACTCGAGTGCGAGCACGGCCCCGAAGGCGAAGGGGCCGGCAAGACGAGCCAGGGGGAGATTCAGGCGGCCTCCCGGGGTGGGTGCGGCGGAGCGGGGAGAGGCCTTGGGATCAGTACGCGGCGACCTCGACCATGGCCGCCCGCAGGTGCTCGACCTGGGGCAGGATCACATCCTCCAGCTCCGGCGCATAGGCCACAAAGGTGTCCGTGGCCGCCACCCGACGGACGGGCGCGTCGAGCCACTCGAACGCCTCCTGCGCGATCCGGGCCGCGAGCTCGGCCCCGTAGCCCCAGGAGAGGGAGTCCTCGTAGGCCACGATCACCCGGTTGGTCTTCCGCACCGAGCGGTAAATCGCCTCCCAGTCCACCGGATTGAGCGAGCGAAGGTCGAGCACCTCGACCGACAGGCCCTCGGTTTCCTCCACCTCCCTGGCCGCCACCAGCGCCCGCTGGACCACCGCGCCGTAGGTG
>JBBIMQ010000315.1:0-3519 GCA_037444345.1 Gemmatimonadota bacterium
GGGTGAGGAGCCGGACGATGGACCGCGCCGTCCGGAGCCCCTTGAACCACTCCTCCCGCACCCGCTCCGCCGAGAGCCGGCGGAGGCCGGGTGCTGCGGCCCGCATCGCCTCCCAGGTCGCCGGCTCGATCGTGAAGTCGAACCGCGCGGCGAAGCGGATCCCCCGCAGGATGCGGAGGTAATCCTCCCGGAACCGGGCGGCCGGATCGCCGACCGCGCGGAGAACCTTCGCCTCGAGGTCGGCGGCGCCGCCGAAAGGGTCCCGCCACTCGTGCCGGAGCGGGTGGTAGGCGATCGCGTTCACGGTGAAGTCGCGCCGCGCCAGGTCCTCCTCCAGCGACACGCCGAACTCCACCACCGCCTGCCGGCCGTCGGTGCGCACGTCGCGGCGGAAGGTGGTGACCTCGTGATGGCGCCGTCGGACCCGCACCGCCACGGTCCCGTAGCGCTCGCCCACGTTCACCGTCCGGCGGAAGAGCCGCTGCACCTCCTCGGGCCTCGCCGAGGTGGCGATGTCGTGATCGGTGTTGGTCTCGCCCAGCAGGGTGTCGCGGATGGCGCCCCCGACGCACCACGCCTCGTACCCGGCCGCCTCGAGCGTCCGGGCGATCTCGACCACGTCATCCGGAAGGGGCAAGCGGTCGGGCAGGGGCATGTGGGCCGGGGTGGAGGGTGGACGGTGAACGGTAACCGAGCGGCGGACAACGTCGAGCGGTGGGCCCTGCTGGCCGGCTCCGGCCTGGAGAGGCCCCGGGGCCGCGGGCCGGACGCGAAGCATCGTTCCATGCCCGGCGCACCGGTGGCCGCCAACGTCCTGCCGTTCGCGGCCGCCATAGGCTCGTCCCGCCGAAAGACAGATCGCGAGCTCCATCCTGGCCTGGGCGGGCGTCCGGGGACCGGCCGCGATCACGCCCTCGCGAATCAGCGTGGCCCCGCCGCCCGGAAAGGCGTACACCGGGGTCACCTCGCCCGCGAGGCAGCGGCTCGCCAGCACTACCGGCTTCCCCTCGGCGAGCCAGCGGCGGATCGCCGGGACCATGCCTGGCGGCACGTTCCCGCTGCCGAACGCCATGAGCACGACTCCGTCGTGACCGGCCCGGGCCAGGTCCAGCAGCTCCCCCCGATCGCCGATCACGGCCGGGATCAGGGCCACCCGGGCTCCGAGATGCGGCGGGTCGAGCGCGGGGGGGGGAGCCGGCGGGCCGAAGAATCGCACCTCGCCACCCTGGACCTCGCCGATCGGCCCGGCGTGCGGGGCGCTGAAGGCGTCGAGCCGCATCGTCTCGGTCTTCGCTACCTGATGGCCCGCGAAGATCTTCCCCCCGAACACCACCATCGCCCCGCGGCCCCGGCTCTCCGGGTGTGCCGCGACCCGGGCCGCGTCGGTCAGGTTGCGCGGCCCGTCCCAACCCGGGCTGTCGGCCGTGCGCATGGCGCCCGTGATCGCCACTGGCATCTGGGGCGGCAGGGTCCGCGCCAGGAGGTACGCCGTCTCCTCGATCGTGTCGGTGCCGTGGGTGACCACCACCCCGCGCAAGCGCCCGCGGGCCGCCTCTCCCGCGAGGTCCCGTACCCGGTTTCGCAGCGCGAAGAGCTGGTCCGGCCCCAGATGGCACGCCGGATACTTCCCCCAGTCCTCGATCCGGAAGGCCGCCACGTCCGCGAGCTCTGGCGCGAACGCCACCAGGGCGGCGCCGGAGTGCGCCGGCACGTTGCCCCCGGCCCGCTCGTCCCGCTGCATGGAGATGGTGCCGCCAGTGAAGAGGAGATGAATCATGTCCGGTAGGCCGTGACAGGTTCGGAAAACGGGCCTCGGGGGCCCGCGGGCCGGGGACCCTCCCCGCCCCCCCGCCCTCGCACCTCACCCCGTCAGCACGCTTCCTCCGTTGACACTGAGGACGGCCCCCGTGATGTGCCGCGCCCAGTCGCTGCAGAGGAACACGATCGGCCCCGCCACGTCCTCCGCCGTGGCGATCCGCCGGAGCGGAATGCCCGCAGCGATCCGCTCCTTTCCGCCGCCGCCGAAGGCGGGCTGGCTCATCTCGGTGTCCACCCAGCCCGGCGCCACGCAGTTGACGGTAATGTCAGGCGCGCACTCGATGCAGAGCGACCTCACCAGCGCGATCAAGGCGCCCTTGGTGGCCGCGTAGTCGCTGTGGAACGCTTCGCCCCGCTGGCCCGCCGTCGAGCCCACCAGCACCACCCGCCCGCCGGGCCGCATGCGCCGGAGTGCCGCCCGGGTGGTGTAATAGATCGCGTCGAGGTTCGCCGCCATCGTGGCGCGCCAGCGCTCCGGCTCGAGGTCCCGGAGCGCCACCGCCTCCGCCGGCCAGACCCCGGCGTTGCCCACGAAGATGTCCAGCGGCCCCAGCGCCCGTACCGCAGCGTCGAAGATGCGCTCCACCGTGCCGGGATCGGTCAGGTCCCCTACCTCGACGGCCGCGCGCCGTCCCAGACCCCGAAGCTCCGCGGCCGCCTGCTCGGCGTCCGCCCGGCGGGTGCGGCAGGTGAGGACCACATCGGCGCCCGAGCGCCCGAGCAGGAGCGCGGTGGCGCGGCCGATCCCCCGCGAGGCCCCGGTCACCAGGGCCACCTTCCCCGAAAGCGTGATCATGCCCGATCAATGGCAGCGCTCAGGTTCGCTCCGGCGGGTGGCTGCCGAACAGCCCGCGAAGCCGCGCAAGAAAGGAATGCCGCCACTGGAACGGCGGGACCGGCTCCGGCCGGCGGCCCTCGACGATCGCCCCCGGATTGTGGGTGAACAACAGGTCGGCGACAGGGCTTCCCCCCTGCTCGGCCACGACCTCGTAGGCCGGGCGCAGGCCCCGCGTGTCGCCGTGATTGTCCCCCCCCACCAGGTCGGCCAGTCCGCCGGCCACGAGTTCCCGCGCCCGGACCCCCCGGGGCCCGGGCGAGAGCAGGGTCGGCGCGTCCACCTGCATCAGGCCCCCCAGGGCCCGCCAGCGGGTCACCGCCGCGGGGCGGCAGCTGGCATAGCGCTCGGGATGGGCCACGACCGGGACCAGTCCCAGGGCCACTACCAGCGCGAGCGCGTGCTCGACCGTCTGGTTGGTCACGAGCCGCGGGAACTCCACCAGCAGATAGCCGGTCCCGTTGAGGGTCACCGCCCGCTCTTCCGCCACCACCGCTTCGAGCGGCCGGTCGAGCATGATCTCGGCGCCCCGGTACAGCCGGATCCCCTCGGGGGCGGCCGCCTGGAGTGCTGCGAACGCCTGATCATGGGCGGCGGGGACGCCCCGCGACGCCTGACTGGCCAAGAGGTGAGGCGTGAGCGCCAGCGCGGTGACGCCCTCCGCGGCGAACCGGCGCAGGACGGCGACCGATTGCTCCACCGAGCGGGACCCGTCGTCCACCCCCGGCAGCAGGTGGCTGTGGAGATCAATCACTCAACCTGCTCGCTCCGCCCCGAGGAGGTGAGCGGCGAAGGCGCCCAGCCGCTCGGGCGCCGCTTCGGCCTGCGCCAGCAGCGCCAGGGTGATCAGGGCATCGGCGGCGAGC
>JBBIMQ010000316.1:0-3517 GCA_037444345.1 Gemmatimonadota bacterium
CCGGTGTCAGGTGCGAGGGGCGGGCCGGGAGCCCGGGGCTGACCGCTGTGACACGGCGGGGCCGAGACGCCCCACCCGCGGCTCGAGCGGGTGGGGCGGCTTCGTCCTGGGTCGCTCCCCCTGGACCTGGCGGTTCGAGCCAGAGGGAACGCGGCTGCAGGCTGAAAGGGGCCGCGGAGGCGGACCGGGTGCCAGTGAGACGACCTTATACTCATCTTCAACTCGCCCTCAGAGCCCCGGGGATTCCTTGGGTTCACGGGGCCTGGCTCGGAGGCCGCGGCCGCTGGCCCACTGGCCTGGGACCCCGCTCCGCCCCAGGAGACGGCCGCCTGAGGCGACTGGGATGGCAAGTCACTACCGCGCCCTGGCGATCGATTTCGACGGCACGCTGGCCCAGGCAGGACCTCCAGCCGCTCCGGTCCTGGCCGCGATCGCGGAAACGCGGGCTCAGGGCCGGCGGGTCGTGCTCGTTACCGGGCGCATTCTGGAGGCGCTGCAGCAGGTGTTCCCGGGCGTCGAGGCCGCGTTCGACGCGATCGTGGCGGAGAACGGCGGAGTGCTCTGGACCCCAGAGCTGGGTGCCAGGCAGGTGGCGCAGCCGATTTCCCCGGAACTCGAAGCCGCCCTCGAGGCCCGAGGGGTTCCACTGGAGCGGGGACAGGTGCTCCTGGCGACCCTCGCGGAGTGGGAACCGGCGGTGACCCAGGAAGTGCGCCGGCTGGGCCTCGAAATCGGGTTGATCCGGAACCGCCAGTCGCTCATGCTGCTTCCCCCGGGGGTCACCAAGGGCACCGGCCTGCTCCAGGCGCTGGCTGCGCTCGGCCTGTCCCCGCACAGCACGCTCGCCGTCGGTGATGCGGAGAACGACCATTCGATGATCGAGTGCTGCGAGCTGGGTGTCGCGGTGGCCAATGCCGTGCCCTCCCTCCTGGGGCACGCCGACGTGGTCCTGAGGGAACCGAACGGTGCCGGGGTGCTCGAGCTCTTGCGGGGACCGCTGGTCCAGGGTGGGCTCCGGGTCGTGCCGGACCGATGGCAGGTGCGGCTCGGCGTCGGGGCGGAGGGAAAGCCGGTGATGTTGCCTGGCTCGCAGGTCAATGTACTCATCACCGGCGCCAGCGCCATGCGCGAGTACGTGACGTACGTGCTCGAGCAGGAGGTGCGCGCCGCCGCCTTCCTCGACGCGGTGCGCCGCGTCCGGCGCGCGCCCGTCCCGGCCCCGGAGTAGCCTTCACCCCCGGAGCGCCGCGGGCTACCCCGGCTGCGCGCGCGATCCCCCGGGGGATCATCTGGGGCTGGGTCTGCTCCGGCCGGTCACGGTGCTGGGGGGGGCCGAGCGCCTGCCGCCACCGGATCAGGTGACGCAGCTATTGCGGAAGGGGTTGGGAGGGGTGGTGGTGGACCTTTCGCTCCGGCCCGAGTCGGAACAGGCAGAGGTCTGCCGGATGATGCTGGCACGTCTGGGGCGTCTGCGGCTCGAGGCGGGGATTCCGCACTGGATCGTGCTGGACGAGGCGCACCTGGTCCCGGAAGCCCTGGAGCTCCTCTTATCAGTGGAGGGGCCTCCGATCGCCGGAGTCTGCCTGGTCACTTACCACGCGACCCGGCTCCGGCCCGAGGCGCTCCGGGAGCTGGATTACGTGGTGCTCTGCCCGGGGGAAGAGAACGGGGAGCTGTGGAGCTTCCTCGAGGCAGGCGGTTTTGCGGCTGGACCCGTGGGGCGCGCGCCGTGCCTCTTCCCCGAGGCGAATCGCCGCGCACTGTGGCTGCTCGATCGCGAGCGGGCGCGGCCGTTCGCGGTTGACCGCCGCCTGTCCGCCCACGTGCGGCACTGGCACAAGTACCTGTCCCGCGAGTTGCCGGTGCACCGGCGCTTCTACTTCCGCCGGGGACCGCACCTCACCGGGGCCGCCGCCGCCAACGTGGCCGCGTTTCGGGCGGAGCTGGCGCGGTGCGAGCCGGAGGTGCTCCGGCACCACGCCACCCAGGGGGACTTCTCCCGGTGGGTCCACGGGGTGCTCCAGGATCACGAACTGGCGCGGCGGCTCGCGGACATCGAGGCACACCTCGCCGCCCAGCCCGGGGACGTCGAGGCATCCCGCCGGGCCTTGCTGCGGGCGTTCGAGGAGCGGTACGTGGAGGCGTGACCGCGCTGCGGCGTCAGGCCTCCGAAACGTGGCCCGGCAACCGGCCCAGCAGCTCCCTGAACCGCGGCCACTCCATCGCGGCCCAGGTCTCGGTCTCGGCCTTGCCGTACACCCGGACCAGGGTCGCCACATGGGCCGCGGTTTCCACATCCGGCGCCTGGAAGACGTCCAGATAGTCGTACGGGCCGAGGACGGCGAGGCTCGT
This sequence comes from Gemmatimonadota bacterium, assembly GCA_037444345.1. Taxonomy (GTDB): domain Bacteria; phylum Gemmatimonadota; class Gemmatimonadetes; order Gemmatimonadales; family GWC2-71-9; genus JADJOM01. The sequence goes on from JBBIMQ010000316.1 coordinate 2,353, forward strand.
CATCCAGCGAACCTGCGGGCACTCCTGAGTCACCCGGTCTACCACCTCCCGCTCCAGCTCCTCGAGCGTGCGGCCGGAGCGGAGGGCCATCGGGGACACCCGAGTGAGCAAGACGAACAAAGCCATACGCTCCCTCCTGTGTTGCCCGGTCCCTGGCGGAATCGGGGAGCGAGGCGCTCGAGCTGCCAGGCCAGCACCGCGAGTCAGGCGCCGGCGCGGCGAGAGGAAGCCGGGGCTTGCGCCTCGCCCAATCTGCGACGCCGTTTCTGAAGCGCGGCTGAAACCGCACCCAGAGTCGTCAGACCGCGCCGAGGACCTGGGCCGCTCGCTTGACGTCCCGCGGCTTCACCCAGAGGAGCGCGCCCCAGCGGCCGTCGCCCGTGGTGACGGCGTCCACCGCGGTGATGTTGATCTTCGCCTCGCCCAGCCGTGCGCAGACGTCGGCCAGCGCACCCACCCGGTCCTCCCCGTCAATCAGGAACACCTTCTTGGCCGGGCTCAGTTTCACCCTGGCCGCCTTGGCGGCGCGCTTCAGGGCGTCGAGATCCGCGGGCACGAAATCCACCTGTGATTTCCGGGCACTCGGGAACGCGGAGAAGGCGAGCAGGTTGATGCCGGCATCGCGGATCATCGCGAGGAGCCGGGCTCCCTCTCCGGGCTTGTCCGGCGCCGTGGTGTACACGTAGTCCACCAGCCTGATGCGGTCCATTCAGCACCTCCTGTGGGCCGAGTCGTTCGGTTCTCGCTTCCGCGTTCGGGCGCCCCCGCCTCCCGGTGGCGTCTTCCCCTCTCTCGGTGGGGGGCGGGGGCCCTGCGCGGCGTCCCCGGGGCCGAAGCTGCCGCGCCGCACCGCGGGTGTCAATCGGGGCGGCCCGAGGCGGCAAGGGATCAGGCGGCGAGAGCCCCCGCGCCGGCCGGCACAGCGCCTGCACCTACGGGCTAGAGTGGGCCACCGGGGTTTCCGAAAGTGTCGCTCCGGTCTGGCCCGGCAAATCGAGCCGGCCAGAATGTCCCGGCCAACCTGACTCGGGAGGACACGATGTCGAACCAGCGCCGCCTGTTCACCTTCGCCGTCGGGGCGTCGTTCGCCGCCGGACTCGTCGCGGCCGGCGTCCTGCACCTGCCGCGGCCCGGGCTCGCGGCGCCGAGGCCGGTGGCACCTCCG
>JBBIMQ010000317.1:0-3495 GCA_037444345.1 Gemmatimonadota bacterium
GCCGCCGGCGGGCCTCGAGCTCGGCCAATAGCTCGTTGAGCCGGGCCTCGTCCCGCTCCAGCACCGAGAGCCGCTGCTCGGTGCTCCGGGCCGAGCGGCGCGCCTCCCGGAGTCTGGTGGCGCGCTCCTCCACCAGCTGGGTGTAGCGCCGGAGCTCGTCCTCCCGTTGCTCTCGACTCGCGTCAAGCTGGCTCTTGACCTGGGCGATGTCGCGCCGGCGGCGCTCGACCTGGGTCTTGAGGCGCTCCACGTCGCCCACCAGCGCCTGATCCTGCCGGGACTGGAGGTAGAGGTACTTGTAGCGGCTCAGGAGATCGCCGAACGACTCGGCCGCCACCAGCACCTGGAAGGGGTAGAGCTGGCCCCGCTTGTAGATCTCCGCCAGGCGGCGGGCGAGCACGGCGCGTTTCTCGGCGAGGTTGTCCTGGGCCAGGGCGAGGTCCGCGCTCACCCGGTCCATCGTCGAGTTGAGGGTGCCGATCTGCCGCTCGAGTTCGTTCACGATGCGATTGGTGCTCTGGCGCTGGCGCTCGAGGTTGTCCAGCTCCTCGCCGAGGTCGTGGACCTGGCCCTGGAGCCGCTCCCGCTCCCGCTCGAGCTGCTCCCGCTCCCGCCGGACCTCCTCCAGCCGGCGGCGGGAGGCTTCGAGATCCTGCTGGGCGGCGAGCGGGGCGAGGGGGGCGAGCGGGCCGGCGCAGGCGCAGCAGAGGGCCAGGCGCGGCCAGACCCGGATCCGGCGGACCGGGTGTCCCGGGGGCGGGGGCCGGCTAGACATGCTTGAGATGCCTCCCCACGCTCACCAGGCTTCCGCCGAAGCCGATCGCGATTCCGAAGAGGACCCCCAGGACGAGGTGGGGGGCGCGGTGGAATACGATGCCGGCGGTGGCCATATCGGGCTGGCCGCGGAAGACCAGGTAGGTGGCGTAGGAGAGGCCCAACCCGACCCCCCCCCCCAGCAGGCCCTTCAAGGCGCCCTCGAGGAGGAAGGGCCCGCGGATGAAATTGTTGGTGGCGCCGACCAGGCGCATGATGGCGATTTCGCGGGCCCGCTGCAGGACGGTGATCCGGATGGTCACCCCGATGATCACCACGGCCACGGCGGCGAACGCGAGCCCGATGGTGAGTCCCACCACCCCCGCAATGTTCCGCAGCCGGTCCAGCTTCTCGATCCAGTCGCGGCCGTAGCGGATGTCGTCCACGAAGCCGTAGCCCCGCAGCCGGTCGGCCACGGCCGCGGCGTGCGCGGCGTCGCGGTACCTCTCCTTGAGCTGGATCTCGAGCGAGGCGGGCAGCGGGTTCACCGCGAGGTCGCGATAGGCGTCGCGGAACTCCACCAGCTCGGCCCGGGCCCGCTTCAGCGCCTCGTCCTCGCTCACGAAGCCCACCCGGGCGACCTCGGGGAAGGCGGCGATGTCCTGGGAAGCCTGGGCGATCGCCTCCGGCGGGGTGCCGCGCAGCAGATAGGCCACGATCTCCACCCGCTCCTCGACGGTGCGGAGCGCCTCGCGCAGATTCACCGCCACCAGGCCGAAGAGCGCCACCGTGTAGAGCGAGAAGGCGATCGTGGTGATCGAGAGGGCGGAGAGCAGCGGCGCCCGCCGGAAACTGAGGAGCGCCTCGCGCAGGAGCAGCCTCACGCCTGCTCCTCGCGGGCGCTGTCCTCCCCGCTGTCGAACACCACCGCCCCTTCCCGGAGCTCGACCGTGCGATAGGTGGTCTGGCGCACCAGGTCGAGATCGTGGGTGGCCATCACCACGCAGGTGCCGGCGGCGTTGATCTCGCGAATGAGCTGAAAGACGCCCCGGGTGGCCCGCTCGTCCAGATTGCCCGTGGGCTCATCCGCCAGGACGATGGCGGGATCGTTCACCAGCGCCCGCGCGATCGCCACCCGCTGCTGCTCCCCCCCCGAAAGCTCCCGAGGATAGGCGTGGGCCTTGGCGGCCAGCCCCACCTGCGTCAGCACCCGCATCACCCGGCCGGGAATCTGGTCCCGCCGGCAGCCGGTGACCTCCAGCGCGAAGGCCACGTTCTCCTCGGCCGTGCGATCTTCGAGCAGGCGGAAATCCTGGAACACGATGCCGAGCCGGCGGCGCAACCGCGGGATGTCGCTGGGCCGGGGATCGGCGAGATTGAATCCCGAGACCCGCACCTCGCCGCTCGAGGGGCGGACCTCGCCGTACATCAGCTTCAGCATCGTGGACTTCCCGGCCCCGGAGTGGCCGGTGAGGAAGACGAACTCGCCCTTCGCGATGTGGAGGGAGACGTCCTTCAGCGCAACGCCCTTGGGGTAGTCCTTGAAGACGTGCTGGAAGCGGATCACGGGGGGAAGATAGGGTCGGGGGTGAAGGGAAGGGAGTGGGGATCCCGCGCGATCCACGCCCGCTAGCCCAGCGCCTGCTCCAGATCCGCGATGATGTCCTCCGCGTTCTCCAGCCCGCAGGAGAGCCGGACAAACCCGTCGGGGATACCCAGCCTGGCCCGCTGCTCCTCGCTGAGGCGGCGGTGGGAGGTGAGGCGGGGCTCGGAGATCAGGCTCTCGACGCCCGCCAGGCTGGGCGCGTGGGTCACCAGCTTCAGGCGCCGGAGGAACCGCTCCGCGGCCCGCGCCCCCCCCTTGAGCTCCAGCCCCACCATGCCGCCGAACCCGTCCAGCACCTGGCTCGCCAGGGCGTGATCGGGGTGGGACGGCAGCCCCGGATAGTGCACCCGCACGATCTCGTCCCGCTGCTCGGCCCAGCGAGCCACCGCCATCCCGTTCACATTGTGCCGCTGCATCCGCACCTCGAGGGTGCGGAGGCCGCGCTCGATCAGCCAGGCGGCGTGAGGGTCGAGCGCCTGGCCCCACAGGGTCATCAGGCGGGTGACCTCCTCGATCACCGGGGCGGCACCCGCCACCGCGCCGCCCACCACGTCCGAGTGGCCGTTCAGATACTTGGTGGCGCTGGTGATCACCACGTCCGCACCGTGCTCCAGCGGCCGGAAGTTGATCGGGCTCGCGAAGGTGGCATCCACCAGGAGCGCGATCCCCCCTTCGCGGGCGATCTGAGCGGCCGGCGCCAGGTCCACCACCCGCATGGTGGGGTTGGTCGGGGTCTCGATGAAAATGGCCCGGGTGCTCTTCCGCACCGAACGGCGCCACTGCCGCGGCTGGTCCGGGTTCACGTAGCTCACCTCGATCCCGAAGCGGCCGAACTCCTCGTCGAAAAGGCGGCGGGTGCCCCCGTAGATCCAGGCGCTCGAGATCAGATGGTCGCCGGGCCGGAGCACGGCGAGATGCGCCAGCGCGGTGGCGCCCATCCCGCTCGCCACGAAGACCGCGCTCTCGGCTCCCTCCAGCAGGGCGTACTTCTGGGCCAGCGAGACCTGGTTCGGGTTGTTCCCGTACCGGGTGTACATCACCTCCTCGCCGGAGCCGACGGGGTTGGTGAAGGTGCTGCTCTGGAAGACCGGCGAGACCACCGGCGCCCAGTCGGCGCGGCGGGCCGGCTGCCCGTG
>JBBIMQ010000318.1:0-3454 GCA_037444345.1 Gemmatimonadota bacterium
CCAGGCCGCGGGCGGCGTGCACATCCAGCAGGGGGGGGGAAGACATGGGGCGGAAGCTTAGGGAAGGCCGGAGGGCCGGGCAAGGCAAGCGCGGGCCCCTGGCGCGGGATGCGGGCCCTCGCCCTCCGCCACGATCCGTCTAGATTGCGCCCATGGCTCCCCTGCTCGGCACCCTGCTTCGCTGGTGGTACACCCCCCGCATCCGCAGCAATGCCATCACGGCCCTGCTGGCGCTGGTCATGCTGGGGGCCGGGGTCGGGGTGGGCGCCTGGACCCGGGCCTGCGTTAACAACGCCTGCCCCTCCATCGCCAAGCTGGGGCAGGGGTACGACCCGGATCAGGCATCCAAGGTGTTCGCGGCCGACGGCCGGCTCATCACCGATCTGGGCCTCGAACGCCGCACCGTCGTGTCGCTGGACCAGATCTCGCCGGCGGCGGTCGCGGCGTTCGTGGTCACCGAGGACAAGCGGTTCTTCCGGCATCGGGGGGTGGACTGGCTCCGGGTGCTGGGCGCCATCAAGGCCAACGTCCTGAGCGGCGGGATCTCGCAGGGCTTCTCCACGATCACCATGCAGCTCGCCCGGAACCTCTTTCCGGAGGACATCTCGGGACAGGAGCGCACCATCCGGCGGAAGTTGCGCGAGATGCACGTGGCCTTCGAGCTGGAGGGGAACTTCGCCAAGGAGCGCATCCTCGAGCTCTACCTGAATCAGATCAACATGGGCAACGGCGCCTACGGGATCGAGGCCGCGGCCCAGCGCTATTTCGGGAAGACGGCCCGCGAGCTCAACGTGGCGGAGGCCGCGACCCTCGCGGCGATTCCCAAGGCGCCGACCAAGTTCAATCCGCGGCGCAACCCTCACTACTCGGTTCAGCGGCGCAATCTGATTCTCCAGCTCATGGCCGACGCGGGCCTGCTCACCCAGGCCGAGGCGGAGCGCTGGAAGGCGTACCCGCTGCTGCTCTCCTCGCGGTCGGACTTCAGCGAGGTCGCCCCGTACTTCGTGGAATACGTGCGGCAGCAGCTCGCCACCCGGTTCGGCTCCGATCTCTACACCGGGGGGCTCCGGGTCTACACCACGATCGACCTCGAGGCCCAGCAGGCCGCCGAGCGGGCCCTGATGCGCCAGCTGGAGGAGATCGAGCGCGGCGCCTACGGCAAGTACCCGCGCCCGAGCTACGCCGACTACCTGGAGCAGCGGGCCGAGGAGTCCCCGGCCCCGGTGAACTCGCCCTATCTCCAGGGGGCGGTGGTCATCATCGAGGCGCGGACCGGCAAGATCCTGGCGATGGTGGGTGGCCGCGACTTCAACGAGAGCAAGTACAACCGGGCGGTCCAGGCTACCCGCCAGCCCGGTTCCGTGTTCAAGCCCTTCGTCTACACGGCGGCGCTCCGGGCCGGGTACCCCTGGTCCACCATGTTGGTGGACGATCCGATCAGCGTGGAGCAGATCCCCGGCGAGCCGCCCTGGGAGCCGCAGAACTACGACAATCGCTTCGAGGGGCCGATGACGCTCCGGCGGGCGCTCTTCGAGTCGCGGAACATCCCCGCCATCAAGCTCGGGATGGAGATCGGCCCCCAGGCGGTGATCGGCGAGGCCCGGCGGTTCGGGATCACCAGCGACATCCCGCCCTATCCCTCGATCTACATCGGGTCCGCCGCGGTCTATCCCCTCGAGATCGTCTCGGCCTTCGGGGTCTTCGCCACGATGGGGATCCGCACCACCCCGTACGCCATCGAGCGGGTCGAGGACCGGAACGGGCGGGTGCTCTGGGCCCCGAAGCCCCGCACCGAGGTGGTCATGGATTCCGCCCTCGCCTGGCTGATCCTGGATGGGCTCAGGGACGTGGTGAGGCGGGGGACCGCCGCGCAGGCGGTGGGCTCGAAGTTCCCTCTGCCGGCGGGTGGCAAGACCGGGACCACCAACGACTACACGGACGTGTGGTACGTGGGCTTCACCCCGGACCTGGTGGCGGGGGTCTGGATCGGGATGGACCGGCCGGAGCGGATCATGGACAACGCTCAGGGCGGCCGGCTCGCGGCCCCGGCCTGGACCGCGATGATGACCGAGATTTACCAGCGGCGGCCGGCGCCCGCGCCCTGGCCGCGACCCGAGGGGCTCACCTTCGTCGAGATTGACCGGGGCACGGGGTACCGGTTCACCCCGTTCTGCCCCAAGGACTCGCTTTTGGTCGAGTCCTTCCTGCCCGGCACCGAGCCCCGGGATCTCTGCCCGGTGCATTGCCAGATCTGCGGCACGGGGAGTCCGCTGCAGGGGAACGCCCCCCATCCCTGACATGGTGCCGCGGCGGTACCAAGCGAGCTGGCTCGTCCCGATCGAGGGGCCGCCGGTGGAGCGGGGCGCGGTGCTGATCGGGGAAGACGGCCGGATTGCAGCACTGGGCGCCGCGACCCAGGTGCCGCTCCCGCTCGGCGCCGTGGCGGTTGACCTGGGCCAGGTGGCGCTGCTGCCCGGTCTGGTCAACGCGCACACCCACCTCGAGCTCACCGGTTTCGACGGCCGGAACGACGAGACCGACTTCCCTGCCTGGCTCCGGCGGATCATCGCGCTCCGGGCCGAGCGGCGGCCCGAGGATCACCTCGCGGCGGCGCGGCAGGGGCTGCGCGACTGCTGGGCCGCCGGCATCACCACCGTGGCCGACACCGGCGATTCGGGCGCGGCGATCGCGGCGCTCGCGGCCGAGGGGGGGAGCGGCATCGCCTATCACGAGGTCTTCGGGCCCCATCCGGAGACGGCCGAGGCGAGCTTCGCGGCCTACCTCCGCCAGATGGAGCGGTTGCGATCCTTCGAGGGCCCGCGGATCCGGCTGGGCGCATCGCCCCACGCGCCCTACAGCGTGAGCGGGCCGCTCTACCGCCGGGTCGCGGCCTGGGCCCGGGAGGCGGGACTTCCCCTCGCGGTGCACCTGGCCGAGTCGCGCGAGGAGTCCGAGTTGCTGGAGCGGGGCGAGGGCGGGTTCGCCCGGGCCTGGAGGGCCCGCGGCATCCCGCTTCCCGGCGCCTCCTGCTCCCCGGTCGCCTGGCTCGATGCTCACGGAGTGCTGGGTCCCGCCACGCTCTGCATTCACATGGTGCAGGCCAGCCCGTCGGACCTTGACCTGGTGGCCGCGCGCGGTGCGGCGATCGCCCACTGCCCGCGGTCCAACCGGCGCCACGGCCACGGCACCGCGCCGCTCGGCGCGATGCTGGACCGGGGAATCCGGGTCGGGTTGGGGACCGATTCCGGGGCCAGCGTGGCCCCGCTCGACCTCATGGCCGAGCTGGCCCTGGCCGCGAGGCTGGCGGGGCTGGGGGGGGAAGCGGCCCTGCGGCTGGTGACCCTCGACGCTGCCCGGGCCTTGGGGCTCGAGGCCGAAGTCGGCTCCCTCCGGGTGGGGAAATGGGGCGACCTGGTGGCGTTCCGGCTCCCGGGCCCGGTTGACGCGGGCCGCG
>JBBIMQ010000319.1:0-3116 GCA_037444345.1 Gemmatimonadota bacterium
GGCTGGGAGGAGGTCGCGCGCACACCCCTCCCCCACCCCCACCATTCCGGCGCGGGGGAGGGATCGAGCGCGGGGACCACCTCCGTGCCTTCGAGGCTCGGCGCGTGAGATTCCGCTTCCGGGGCCGGGGGCGCGGGGGCGGTCTCGCCACCGGCGCCAGCTTCGCCGTCGCGCTCTTCCCTGGCGCGCTCGCGGCAGTGCCCCAGCGCCCGGTTCCGCCATCCCCGCGCGAGATCGTGGTGGCCCCCGGCGGCGCCATCCCGAGCATCGCCCGGGCGCTGGCGCTGGCCCGGGACGGGGACCGGATCATCGTTCGGGCCGGGATCTATCGCGAGCCGGAGCTGGTGGTGACTCGGCGGGTCACCTTGCAGGGCGAGGGCGGGCCGGTGCTGGACGGCGGGGGGACCCACCAGGTGCTGGCCGTGCGAGCGGACAGTGTGGCCATCGCGGGCTTCGTGATCCGCAACGTCGCCCCCACCACGGTGGCCGAACCGGCCGGCATCCAGGTGGACGGTGTTCGGGGTTGCCGGATCGAGCGGAACGTGTTGCGCGAGACCTTTTTCGGCATCTACCTCTCGCGCGCGGCCGATTGCACGATTCGGGGCAACCGGATCGAGGGCCGGGGGGGGCCGAGCGAGGCGCTGGCCGGCAACGCGATCCATTCCTGGAGTTCGAGGGGGCTCGTGATCGAGGACAATGTGCTCGAGGGCCACCGGGACGGGATCTACCTCGAGTTCACGGACAGCTCCCTGATCCGGCGCAACGAGAGCCACCGCATGCTCCGCTACGGGCTCCATTTCATGTTCTCGCACGGGAACCGCTACGAGGAGAATCGGTTCGAGGACAACCGGGCCGGGGTGGCGGTCATGTACTCGAGTCACGTCGCGATCCTCCGGAACCGGTTTGCCCGGAGCTGGGGGGCGGGGGCCTACGGGCTTCTCCTCAAGGACATCAGCGACGCCGAGCTTGCCGGGAACACCTTCGCGGGGAACAGCACCGGCCTCTGGGCCGAGGGCATCTCGCAGGTCCGAGTGGTGGGGAACGAGTTCCTGGGCAACGGGTGGGCGATCCAGGTGATGGCGAACGCCACTCAGACCGAGTTCCTGGGCAACCGGTTCGAGGGGAACTCGTTCGACGTCGCCACCAACAGCGTGAGCGCGGCGAGCCGCTTCGCGGGGAACTACTGGGACCGCTACACCGGGTACGACCTGGACCGGGACGGGCGGGGCGACGTGCCCTTCGCACCGGTCCGGCTCTTCGCCTTGGTGGTCCAGCGGCACGAGCCGGCGCTGATCCTGCAGCGGAGCTTCTTCGTGGCACTGCTCGATCTGGCGGAGCGGGTGGCACCGGTGCTCACGCCGCGGGCGCTGGTGGACTCGGTGCCGCTCATGCGCTGGAGTGCGCCGTGACGGCGATCGAGGCCCGCGGGCTCCGCAAGCGCTTCGGGCGCCTGGAGGTGTTGCGGGGGATCGACCTCGCCCTGCCGGCGGGCCGGATCACGGGGCTCGTCGGGCCCAACGCGGCCGGCAAGACCACCTTGCTCAAGTGTCTGCTCGGGCTGGTCCGCCCCGACGGGGGCGAGCTCCGGGTGCTGGGTGAACGGCCGGGCGACGGGGTGGGCTATCGGGCTCGACTGGGCTACATGCCGCAGGCCGCCCGGTTCCCGGAGAACCTCACCGGGCGCGAGGTGCTGGCCCTGCTGCGCGATCTCCGGGGCCCGGGGGCGGAGGTGGACGACGAGCTGATCGACCGGTTCCGGCTGCAGGATGAGTTCGGCAAGCCGGTCCGGGCCCTGTCGGGGGGTACCCGGCAGAAGCTGAGCGCGGCGCTGGCCTTTCTTTTCCGGCCCGTCCTGTTCATCCTGGACGAGCCGACCGCCGGGCTCGATCCGGTGGCGAGCGGCGTCTTCAAGGAAAAGCTGCTCGAGGCCCGAGACCGGGGTGCCACGATCCTGATCGCCTCGCACACGCTCTCCGAGCTGGAGGAGCTGGCGGAGGACGTCGTGTTCCTGCACGAGGGGCAGGTGCGGTTCCACGGTTCCCAGCAGCGTCTGGCCCAGGCCACGGGGTTCTTGCGGCTCGAGCGGGCCATCGCGGCCATGATGGGGGAGCGGGCGATCACCGGAGGCGCGGCGTGAGCGCGGCGCGCCAGATCGTCCGCTACCAGCTCCGCGACATCGTCCGGAACCGCTGGGTGCTGGCCTATGGGGCGGTCTTGTTGATCCTCACCGAGGCGTTGTACCGCCTGGGGGGCGACGGGGCCCGGGCCCTGTTGAGCCTGCTCAACGTGGTGCTCATCCTGGTGCCCCTCGTCGCGCTCATGTTCGGCACGCTCTACCTCTATCATGCGCGCGAGTTCATCGAGCTGGTGCTGGCCCAGCCGGTGAGCCGGGGCGCGATGTTCGCAGGCCTTTACACCGGGCTCGCCGTGCCGCTCGCGGGCGCTCTGGCGGCCGGGGTGGGGTTGCCGTTTCTGATTCACCTGCCGGGGGGTTCCCTGCCCTGGCGTCCGCTCCTGGTGCTGCTGGGCACCGGGGTGCTGCTCACCCTGGCGTTCACGGCCGTCGCCTTTCTCATCGCGCTCCGTTTCGACGATCGGGCCAAGGGGTTCGGTGTCGCCCTCGTGGTGTGGCTCGCCTGCGCGGTGGTGTATGACGGTCTGGTGCTGCTGGTGACGGTGACCTTCGGGGACTATCCGCTCGAGACGCCGCTCCTCGTGCTCACGCTGCTCAACCCGCTCGACCTGGGACGGGTGCTCCTGCTCCTGCACTTCGAGGTGGCGGCGCTCATGGGGTACACGGGGGCGGTGTTCCACCGCTTCCTGGGTACCGGGCTGGGGATGGTGCTGGCCGTGGCGGCGTTGCTGGTCTGGACCGCGGTGCCGCTCGCGCTGGGCGTGCGGCGGTTCGAGCGGCGGGATCTCTAGGGGGGGCGGCGGGGGCGGCGGGGGCGGCGGGGGCGGCGCTCGGCGGCGGGGGATTGCTTCTGCCGGCTTCCCTGCCCCGTCATTGCGAGGAGGCCCCGAACGCCCCCCCCGGGGCAGTGCGCGGAGGCCCCGCAGGGCCCCCCCCGGTGCGGGGGCGGCGGCCCCGAAGGGGGCGCCGCGGCCGGCCCGGC
>JBBIMQ010000319.1:3126-3449 GCA_037444345.1 Gemmatimonadota bacterium
TCATTGCTAGGAGGCCCGGATGGGCCCCCCCGAGTAATTGCGAGGAGGCCCCGGAGGGGCCGACGAAGCAATCCCGCCGTCCTGGCATCCGACCCTGACCAGATTGCTTCGCACCCCTCGCTTCGCTCGGGGGTGCTCGCAGTGACAGCCGTGAGAGCCCCGACGCCCGGCCCCGACGGAGGCCCAGCGGGTGCCTCCCCGCGTCATTGCGAGGAGGCCCCGAAGGGCCCCCCCGGGGGGTTGGGGGGGGGGCGCGGCGGGGCGGGCGGAGGGAGGGGGGGGGGGGGGGGGGCGGCGGGGCGGGCGGGGGGGGGGGCCCGGGG
>JBBIMQ010000320.1:0-3425 GCA_037444345.1 Gemmatimonadota bacterium
CGTGCCGGTCTACGTCACCGAGAACATGGTGGGCCACAAGCTCGGCGAGTTCGCCCCGACCCGGCTGTTCCGCGGCCACAGCGGCAAGCTGGTGGCCGACAAGAAGGCCAAGGCGGAGTGACCATGGAAGCCCGTGCGATCCAGCGGTGGGTACGCCAGTCGCCCCGCAAGATGCGGCTGGTGGTGGACCTGATCCGCGGCAAGGACGTGAACGAGGCCTACGCGATCCTCAAGTTCCAGAAGAAGCACGCCGCCCGTCAGATCGAGAAGACGCTCCGCTCGGCGGTGGCCAACGCGGAACAGGCCGCGCTCCGGAACAACGAGGCGCTCGACGTGGACACTCTCGTGGTGACCCGGGCGGTGGTGAACATGGGAACGCCGCTCAAGCGGTTCGCCGCCGCCGCGCAGGGCCGCGGGGTGCCGATCCGGAAGCGGACCGCGCACGTGGAGATCCACGTCGCGACCAAGGAGGCACGGTAATGGGGCAGAAGACCCATCCCATCGGGTTCCGCCTGGGGATCGTCAAGCAACACTCCTCGCGCTGGTACGCGACCAAGGACCTGCCCGCCCTCCTCAAGGAGGACGAGCTGATCCGGAAGTATCTCAAGGCCCGGCTGGGACACGCGGCGATCGCCCAGGTGGACATCGAGCGGAAGCCGGGCAAGGTGACGGTGACGGTTCACACCGGGCGGCCGGGCGTGGTGATCGGCAAGCGGGGCGCCGAGGTGGACAAGCTGCGGGACGAGCTGGCGCAGCTCACCGGCAAGGATGCCGCGATCAACGTGGAGGAGATCAAGCGCCCGGAGATCGAGGCCCAGCTGGTGGCCGACAACATCGCCCATCAGATCGAGCAGCGCATCAGCTTCCGCCGGGCGATGAAGCGGGCGGTGCAGAGCGCCATGCGGATGGGCGCGCAGGGGATCAAGGTGCGGTGCTCGGGCCGGCTGGGGGGGGCGGAGATCGCGCGGACCGAGGGCTATCGCGAGGGGCGGGTGCCGCTCCACACCCTGCGGGCCGACGTGGACTACGCCACCAGCACCGCGAAGACGACCTACGGCACCATCGGGATCAAGGTGTGGATCTTCAAGGGCGAGGTGATCGAGGACCTGTCCGGCCGCACCTACAGCACGGGGAGCTGATCGGATGCTGGCGCCCAAGCGAGTCAAGTTCCGCAAGATGTTCAAGGGCCGCACCCGGGGGCTCGCCACCCGGGGCAACACGGTGGCCTTCGGCGACTACGCGCTGATGACGCTGGAGCCGGGCTGGGTGAGCAACCGCCAGATCGAGGCCGCCCGCGTCGCGCTCACCCGCGAGATGAAGCGCGGCGGCAAGGTGTGGATCCGGATCTTTCCGGACAAGCCGATCACCAAGAAGCCGGCTGAAACCCGGATGGGCAAGGGGAAGGGCAACCCGGAGGGCTGGGTGGCGGTGGTGAAGCCGGGCCGGGTGCTGTTCGAGGTGGAAGGGGTCAGCGAGGAGCTGGCGCGGAAGGCGCTGGCCCTGGCCGCGGCCAAGCTGCCGGTGAAGACCCGCTTCGTCCATCGCGCGGAGGACTGAGGGATGAAAGGGCGGCAGCTCCACCAGATGTCCACCGACGAGCTCAAGGCCAAGCTGGCGGAGCTCACCGAAGAGCGGTTCCGGCTGCGCTTCCGCTCGGCCACGGAATCCATCGAGAACCCGATGCGCTTCCGGCACCTGCGGAAGGATATCGCGCGGATTCAGACCATCCTGCGGGAGCGGGAGCTCAAGGGCTGAGGGGAACGATGGCAGACCAGACGACGACGCGCCCGCGGCGCAAGGTGCGGATCGGGGTGGTGACGAGCGACAAGATGACCAAGACCGTCGCCGTGGAGCTGTCACGGCGCCTGGCGCACCCCGCCTACGGCAAGCAGCTCACCCGGCGCAAGAAGGTCAAGGCGCGCGATGACCGGTTCGGCGCCCGGGCGGGCGACACGGTGCGGATCATGGAGACCCGGCCCCTGGCCAAGACGGTCCGGTGGCGGGTGGTGGAGATCGTGGAGCGGGCGAAATGATCCAACAGGAATCCATCGTCAAGATCGCGGACAATTCGGGCGCGCGGCGCGCCCTGGTGATCCGCGTGCTGGGCGGGAGCAAGCGCCGCTACGCCGGGGTGGGCGACCGGATCGTGGTCACCATCAAGGACGCCATTCCCACCGGCCAGGTCAAGAAGGGCGACGTGGCCAAGGCCGTGGTGGTGCGGACCACCAAGGAGACCCGCCGCAAGGACGGCTCCTATATCCGGTTCGACGAGAACGCGGCGGTGCTCATCAACGACGCCGGGGAGCCACGGGCCACCCGCATCTTCGGGCCGGTGGCCCGCGAGCTGCGCGAGAAGCGATACATGAAGATCGTCTCGCTCGCGCCGGAGGTGCTCTGAGATGAAACCGCTGGTGTACCGGAAGGCCCGGCGGGCGCGGCAGCGGCCAGCCGCCCGGCCCAGGCTGCACATCACCCAGGGCGACCTGGTGCAGGTGATCGCCGGCGACGACAAGGGGAAGCGCGGCAAGGTGCTCAAGGTGGATCCCCGCCGCGGGCGGGTGACGGTCGAGGGGGTCAACCTGGTCAAGCGGCACCGCCGCCCGACACCGCAGACGCCGGGCGGGATCATCGAGTTCCCGGCCCCGATCCATCACTCCAACGTGATGCTGGTGGATCCCAAGACCGGCGAGCCGACCCGGATCCGCCGGCGGAAGGACGCCGACGGGACCCTGGAGCGGATCGCGGTGAAATCCGGGCAGTCCATCCCGAGGACCCGCTGACCATGGCCGAGACCAAGGACAAGCCCTCCAAGGCGGAGAAGCCCCAGGCCGGCAAGGGCGAAGGAAAGGGCGGGGCCAAGGCTCGGGCCGCGGGCGGCAAGGGCCCGGCGGGCTTCCCCACCGATCCCGCCCCCAAGGCGGTGGATGGGGTGCCCCGCCTCAAGCGGCATTACGAGCAGGTGGTGCGGCCCGCGCTTCAGCAACAGTTCGGGCTCCGCAACCCGCACCAGGTGCCGCGGCTGGTGAAGATCGTGCTCAACGTGGGCGTGGGCGAGGGGGCGCGCAACCCGAAGCTGATCGAGGCGGTGGCCGAGGAGCTGGCGATGATCAGCGGCCAGAAGGCCACGATCCGCCGCGCCCGGAAATCCATCGCGAACTTCAACCTCCGGACCGGGATGCCGGTGGGCGTCACCGTGACGCTTCGGAACGCGCGGATGTACGAGTTCCTCGACCGGTTCATCAACATCGCCGTGCCCCGGATCCGCGACTTCCGGGGGCTTCCGACCCGGAGCTTCGACGGCCGGGGGAACTACACGGTCGGCGTGAAGGAGCAGATGATCTTTCCCGAGGTGGACTTCGACAAGGTGGAGAAGATCCACGGGATGGACATCACGATCGTCACGACCGCGGGCCGCGACGACCTCG
>JBBIMQ010000321.1:0-3406 GCA_037444345.1 Gemmatimonadota bacterium
GGGGCTCGATAAGGCGGTCGCCGTCGTGGACCTCCGCCAGGCAAGGGTCCTCCGCACCATCCCCCTCGCGGCCAACTCCGGCGCCACTGGCTCCGCGGTGGTGGACGATTCCATCGCCTACGTGGCCAATCCCAACCTCAATACGGTGACCCGGGTGAACTTCCTCACCGGTGACACCGCGAGCCTCGCGGTCGGGGTGTATCCCCAGGGGGTCGTGTTCTCGCGCGGCCGGGTCTTCGTGCTGAACGGCAACCTGGTGAACTTCAGCCCCGCCGGCCCGAGCTGGCTCACCGTGATCAACCCGGCGGCCAACACCGTCGAGAACGATTCGATTCCCCTCACCGGGCCCGGCAATGCTGGCTTCGCGGCCGAGGCCGCCGACGGCATCCTCTATGTGATGAACACCGGCCCGTACGACGGAGTGACCGAGGGGCGACTCTCCCTGGTGGACCCCGTGGGCCAGGACGAGCTGGCGAGCTTCGCGGGGTTCGGCAACGCACCGGGACCGGTCGCCGCGGGCAACGGCCGGCTCTACGTCAGTTCATACGCCGAGGGGCTCATGGTGTTCGACCTGAGCCAGCGGAAAGTGCTCCGGGGAGCGGGCAACGGCCTCCCCATCTCCAACAATGCCGGCGTCGCGGTGGACAGCGAGGGGCGGATCTACGCCCTCGAGACCGGCCCTTGCTCGGGCGGGGTGCCGGGGAAGGCGCACGTGCTCCGCCCCGACCTGTCGGAGATCCGAGAGATCACGCTGGGCGAGTGTCCGGTCGGAGCGGTGGTGACGGCGATCCCGCGCGGATAACCGTCGGCGCGCCCCGCGCCCGCGACGGTGTAGGGGTGGTCGGAGGCGACGGGGGTCTTACATTGTAGGCCGGCTGCTTCCCAACGGCGGACCCGGCCTCATGCTCCTGTCCCGAACCAGCGAATACGCCCTGCAGGCCTTGATCTATCTGGCCTCCCGGCCCCCTGGCGAGGCGGTGCTGAACCGCGAGGTGGCGGGCCATCTCGGTGTGCCCGCACCCTATCTCGGCAAGATCCTCAAGGAGTTTGTCAAGCGGGGGCTGGTGGTCTCTCACAAGGGGCGGAAGGGTGGCTACGCCATTCACCCCTCCGCCCTCAAGGTCTCGATCCGCGCCGTGGTCGAGATGACGGAGGGGCAGGGGGCCTTCGAGGGCTGTCTGCTCGGGCTGAAAGTGTGTGCGGCCGAGACCGCATGCCCGGTACATCACACCTGGTCGCCCCTCAAGGCCGGGCTCCTCGAGCTTCTGAGCCGCCACACCATCGGGAGCATGGCCGAGGCGGTGCAGGCGGGCCGCTACCGGGTGGTATGGTCGCCGTCCGGCCGGAAGAAGTCCGGGCGCTGAAACCGCGGCGGAGCCGTGCAGGGCTTGACGCCGGGAATGGTTTTTGGCATCCTATAAACGGAGTTGCATATCTATTTATCTGTTATATCCCGACCCCCGGCTGCCTCGGCGGAATCAGGCAGGCGGAGCCGGGTGCCGTTGCCGGAGGCCCTGTGCGCTTCTTGCCCCACAATGTTGCCTCCTTCGGAGGTGACCTCGACACCCTGATCGCCGTCATCACCGTGCTGACGGGCGCGGGCCTGTTGCTGGCCGAGGGGGTGCTCCTCTACGCGCTGGTCCGCTTCCGGCGGCCCGTGCATCCCCAGGCCCGGTACCTCACCGGCGAGGGCTGGGCCCAGGCCCGCTGGGTCTTGGCCCCGGTGGCGCTCTTGCTGGGGGCCGATCTCTACATTGACTATCGCACGCATGCCACCTGGGAAGCGGTCAAGGGCTCCGTGCCCGAGGCCGACCAGGAAGTCCGAATCACCGGCCGACAATTCAACTGGATGATCACCTATCCGGGCCCCGATGGCCGGCTCGGTACCGCGGACGATTTCGAGCGCCCCGGCGAGCTCCGGGTGCCGCTGAACGAAACCGTGGTGTTCGACCTCGAAGCGCGCGATGTTCTCCACAGCTTCTGGGTGCCGGCCCTCAGGCTCAAACAGGACGCCGTTCCGGGCCGTACCATCCGCGGGTGGTTCCGGGCCACCGAGCTCGGGACCTACGACGTGGCGTGCGCGGAGATCTGTGGAGCCGGACACACCCTGATGAAGTCCACCTTGCGGGTGGTGCCGCCGGAGGACTACCGCGCCTGGCTGGCGCGTGGCGGCCGCGAGGGAGAGCCAGACTCCACCGCTTCTTCCCTCACTCCGATCGAGCGGGAGGGGCAGGCCCTGGTGCAGGCGCGCGGCTGCCTCGCCTGCCACAGCACGGACGGCTCGCCCTCGATCGGCCCCACGTATCTCGGTCTCTACGGGCGAACGGAGAAGGTTCTCACTGGCGGCAAGGAGCGGGACCAGCTGGTGGACGATCAGTACCTCCGGCGTTCGATTCTCGATCCGGCGGCGGACGTGGTCCAGGGGTATCAGCCGCTGATGCCCAGCCAGGCCGGGCTTCTCTCGGATGCCGAGCTCGCCCGAATCATCGCCTATCTCAAGACGATCCGCTGACGGAGACGCTCGATGACGACCACGCTACGGCCACCGGTGCGGGCCGCGTCCCCCTCACCTGACGAGTCTCACCCGGGGGAGCCACTGGGCTTCTGGCGCCGCTATGTTTTCGCCACCGATCACAAGACGATCGGGATGCAGTATCTCATCACCGGCCTGGCGATGGCGCTGGTCGGCGGGCTTCTGGCCTACGCGTTCCGCATGCAGCTCGCCTTCCCCGGCCGGCCGGTGCCCGGGTTCGGGACGATGGACCCCGACCGGTACAACACCTTCGTCACGATGCACGGCACCATCATGATCTTCTGGGTCGCCATGCCGGTGCTGCTGGCGGGCTTCGGCAACCTGCTGATCCCCCTCATGGTGGGGGCCGAGGACATGGCGTTTCCTCGCCTCAACATGCTCTCCTACTGGGTGTTCTTCCTGAGCACGGTGGTGCTGCTGGCGTCGTTTCTGGTACCGGGCGGCGCGTTTGCCGGTGCCTGGACCGCTTACCCGCCGCTGTCCGCGGGACGCAACTACGGCACCCAGGGTCTGGGCGGGGATCTCTGGATCGTTGCCGTGGCCCTGGAGTTCGTCGCCTTTCTGATGGGAGGGATCAATTTCCTGGTCACGACCATCAACATGCGGGCGAAAGGGCTGACCTGGTTCCGCCTGCCCCTTGTCGTCTGGATGATGGTCATCGCGGTGCTGCTCTTCATGTTCTCGGTGGGCCCCCTGATCGCCGGCGCCGTGATGCTTTTCCTCGATCGCACCGTGGGCACCGGATTCTACGACCCCGCCGCCGGCGGCGACCCGATTCTGTTCCAGCACCTCTTCTGGTTCTTCGGGCACCCGGAGGTGTACGTCCTGCTCCTGCCGGCAATCGGCTTCGTGGCCGAGATCTTTAACACGTTC
>JBBIMQ010000322.1:0-3306 GCA_037444345.1 Gemmatimonadota bacterium
CGTCCGAGGCCGAGATGAAGTCGCGCAAGGAGGCCCTGGAGGACGCCATCAGCGCCACCAAGGCCGCCGTGGCCGAGGGGCTGGTGCCGGGCGGCGGCCTGGCCCTCCTGCGGGCCATCGCGGCGGTCGAGCGGGAGGAGGGCAAGGCCGAGGGGGACGAGCGCACCGGCCTGGCCATCCTGCGGCGCGCTCTGGAGGCGCCCACCCGCACCATCGCCGAGAACTCGGGGGTGGACGGCGGCGTGGTCGTGAACGAGATGCGGCGGGGGACAGGCAGCCACGGGTTCGACGCCGCCCGCCGCGAGTACGTGGACCTGGTGGAGGCCGGCATCGTGGACCCCACCAAGGTGGTGCGGGTCGCCCTGGAGAACGCCGTGTCGGCGGCCAGCCTGCTCCTGCTCACCGAGGCCACGATGACCGAGGTGCCGGAGAAGAAGGGGGAGGCGGCGCCGCCGCCGCTGGAGTGACCGTCGGCACGGATGCCGGGCCTGCAGACCCGCTCGCCGGGGGGGCGCGATGAGCTCGATGCTGCCGGTTCTCGACGCCTGGCGCCGGAGGCGCTCGATCGCGGCCGAGGCCTTCCGGGCCACGCTGGCCGGGCTGCCCGGCGTCCACGTGCACGTCGAGCCGCTCAACGACGACGCCGAGCGGGACGGGCTGAGGCAGGCCGCGCTGTCGGTGACGGCGGAGGCCACGCTCCGGCAGGCCGGCGTCCCGGTCTTCAGCCAGAGCGAGCTGGTGGCCGGGGTGCCGTGGATGCCGGTGCTCGAGATCGACGTCATGACGATCCGGCTTGACGCGCAGTATGCCTACAGCGTCCGGGTCGAGCTGTGGCAGGCGGCCCGCCTGGAGCGGGCCCCGGAGGTGGTGACGCTGGCCCTGACGTGGGCCGCCCCCCAGCTGGTGGGGACCATCGCGGCCGACCGCCTGGTCGAGCTGCGGGACAGCGTCCGCTCCGCGGTCGCGCACTTCGTCGAGGAATGGCGGCTGGCGGGCCAGGGGAGGTCGACATGAACGTGAAGATTCCGGCCGAGCAGGCCCGACTGCAGGGGGACCTGGTCGTCCCCGCCGGCGCCGGGGGAATCGTGGTGTTCGCCCACGGGAGCGGCTCCAGCCGGCTCAGTCCGCGGAACCGCTACGTGGCGGATGTCTTGCGCCAGGCCGGCATGGCGACGCTCCTCATGGACCTGCTCACGGCGGACGAGGAGACGGTGGACGCGCGGACGGGGCACCTCCGGTTCGACATCCCGCTGCTGGCCCGGCGCCTGGTCGCGGCCACCGACTGGCTCCGGACCCAGCCGGAAACCCGCCCGCTCCGGATCGGGTACTTCGGGGCCAGCACGGGGGCGGCGGCGGCCCTGATGGCGGCGGCGGAGCGACCGGACGTGGTGGCCGCCATCGTCTCCCGCGGAGGGCGCCCGGACCTGGCCGGGCCCGCGCTCGGAAGCGTGAGGGCGCCCACGCTCCTGATCGTGGGCGGTCACGACTATCCGGTGATCGTGATGAACCGCGAGGCCCTCGCCCGCATGCAGGTCGAGGCGAGGCTCGAGATCGTGCCCGGGGCCACACACCTGTTCGAGGAGCCGGGCACGCTGGAGGAGGTGGCCCGGCTGGCCCGTGACTGGTTCGCGCGCTACCTGCCGTCCCGGCAGGCGGCGGCGTGACGAGGCCGGCAGGGAGGAGGAGAGCGATCCATGACCCCACAGGCGTTCTACCGGACGGTGATGCAGGCCAGCGGCGAGGAGACGCTCGAGGGCGCGAAGCGCGCCACGGCGGCCGTGTTTCACGCGCTCCGCGACCGGCTCACCCCCGAGGAGGCCGATCAGCTCGCCGCCCAGCTGCCCGCCGAGCTGAAGGCGGTCTGGCACGAGGGCGAGGCGGTCGTCCGGCGCCCGGTGAAGCTCGATCGGGAAGCGTTCTACGACCGCGTCCAGCAGGAGGCCGGCGCCGCCTCCCGGAGCCGGGCGCGCTGGCTCACCCTGGGGGTGTTCGCGGCCCTGAAGGAGCAGCTCTCCCCGGGCGAGGCCGAGGACGTGTTCGCCCAGCTTCCGAAGGACCTGAAGGAGGTGTGGGCGGAAGCCCAGGCCCAGGTCCGGTGAGGACGGTCATGACCACGGTTGTCCAGGACATCATGACCCGGGATCCCATCACCATCGACCCGGAGGCGCCGGTGGGGACGGCCGTCGCCGTCATGCGCGAGCGGGAGATCCGCCACCTTCCCGTGGTCGATGACGCCGGCCGGCTGATCGGCATGCTGAGCGACCGCGACCTGCGGACGGCGCTGCTGGCGCCCGCGCTCCTGGAGCACCTGTCGGTCGCCGCCCAGCGGCGCCTGCGGGGCGTCCAGGGGGCGGTCGAGAACCTCCGGGTGCGAGACGTCATGACGTGGGACGTGGTCACCGTCCGTCCCGAGGCGCCGGTGGCCGAGGCGGCGGCCCTGATGTTCGAGAGCCGGGTGTCCAGCCTCCCGGTCCTCCGCGACGGCCGGCTGGTCGGCATCGTGACGGAGCGCGACGTGCTCAAGGCCCTCGCGGCCACCTTGCCGCCGATCAAGGGGTTCGATCCCGACAATTTCCTCTGGTAGCGCCGGGGCCTCGGGTGAGCCGGGCGCCGCCACCGGGGATGATCACTTCGAGGCCCAGGGCTCGCGCCCCGCGAGCCTGCACGGCGTCGCAGGTCAGCAGGCGGTGGACCTCGAGCTCGGTCATCGCGGCGAGATGCAGTCGATCGAGTGTGCGGCAGTGCGTCCGGCCGGCACCCAGCTGCTGCCGGAGCGCCGTGTCGAAGACGGTGCCGGGGAGGGGGCGGAACTGGAAGGGGTCGGTGTTCCGGAACTCTTCGAGCTTGGCCCGGAAGCGATCCCGCCGGGCCCTCCCGTACCGCCCCGCCAGCCAGGCAGCGGTCAGCTGGATGTGGGTCTCGAGCTCGGTGAGCGACGAGACGACGACGAGGTCTTCGCCGGCGACCTGGAGCCGGACGGCCTCGCTCTCCGGCTCTGGCCAGAGGAGCTTGAGCAGTGCGCTACTGTCGACGTAAAGCACGCGGAGCGCCGACTTCCCGGGCGTGGCGATCGGCGAAGAGGAACTCCTCCACCCATCGGACGGTGTGCCGGCCGCCCACCCGGGCCTGCCACCGGCCGTGCGCGCGGGGGTCGAAGCGCTTGCGGGCCGGCGGGACCTTCCGGACGCGTACGAGCTTGGCCACGGGTCGCCCGTCGCGGGTGACGAGGATCTCCTTCTCGCGTTCCAGCATCGCCTCGGCGTGCGGCCAGCGCTGGCGCAGATCCCCATCCACTATGACCCGGCT
>JBBIMQ010000323.1:0-3299 GCA_037444345.1 Gemmatimonadota bacterium
CCCCGGCCCGCACCGGCCCGGGGGCAGCGCCTCGCCGGCGCGGTGCCACGCCTCACTCGGACCGCAACACCTCGAGGGGCGTCCGGCGGAAGACCTCGGCGCTGCTCCAGAGCCCGGTGCCGACTGTCAGTATCACCAGGACCAGGGCGAGGGTTCCGAACGCGGGCCAGGGGAACGCGAACGGCACCTCGAAGACGAAGCGTACCAGCGCCCAGCCGCCAGCGGCGGCGAGGCCTGCCGCGACCGCTCCTGCCAAGAGCCCCAGCGCAGCGTACTCCGTGACCATGACGCGAACGACATCGCGCCGACGGGCGCCCAGAGTCTTAAGGAGGGCCGCCTCCCGGAGCCGCTGGAAGCGGCTGGTGGCGAGCGCCCCGGCCAGCACCACGAGCCCGGTGGCCAGGCTGAACAGCGCCATGAACCGGATGGCGGCCACCACGCTGGACACGATCCGTTCGATGGTGCGCTGGACCGAGCTCAGGTCGAGGCTCGCCACGTTGGGAAAGCGCTGCACCACCTCGCGCTGCACCCGGCCCAGCTCGGGCCCTTCCTCGACCCGGGTGAGCAGCACATAGCTTTGCGGCGCCTGATCCCGCGGGCCCGGGGGAAAGACCATGAAAAAGTTGGGCTCGAACCGGACCCACTCGACCTCCCGGAGCGAGGCGATGACCGTCACCAGGGGGACGCCCTGGATGTCCCACACGATGGTGTCGCCGATCGTGACGGCGAGATCGCCCGCAATCGAGGTCTCCAGGGAAACGGGAACGACTCCCGTTCCCTTCCAGCCTCGCTCCCACCACCGCCCGGCCACCAGCTTCTCCGAGGCGACCAGCGTGTCGCGGTAGGTGGAGCGGTACTCCCGGCGGAGGGCCCAGGGGCTGGCACGCGTGTCCCCGCGCTTGCCGGCCGTGTCGGCGATCAGCTCGACGCTGCTCCGGCCGTTGATCGCCAGGATGCGCATGGGGACGATCGGGACGGCGGGCTGGACCTGGAGCCCGCGTCCAGCGAGAAGGCTCCGGAGCGGTTCGAGCTGGCCCGGCTGGATGTCGAACAACACCAGGTTGGGGCGGTTCGCTCTCAGGTCGAGCGCGAGTCGGGCGAGCAAATTGTGGCGCACCACGGTCAGCGACCCCAGCAGGAAGGCGCCCGCGCCGAGCGCCAGGACAACGGCGACCGTCTGGTTAGCGGGCCGGTAGAGGTTCCCCAGGCCTTGCCGGAAGACATAGGGCAGCCGGCGGGGGAACCAGCGCCGTAGGGCGCGGATCAGGCCCAGGGCGGCGAGCCAGAGCACGAGCAGGGCCGCGCCGAGGGCAGCGGCGAAAAGGGCCCCGCGCACAAGATCCCCCACCTGGATCAGGACCAGGAGCGCTACGCTGGCGGCGACCAGCAGGCGGGCAGCCCAGCGCGGCCAGCTGGAACGGTGAGGCCCCGCGTCCTCGTACGGCTGGCGCAGGGCGGCGAGGGGGGAGACGTCGCGTGCCCCGAGCAGGGGGAGCAGGGCAAAGGCGAGGGCGACCCAGAGTCCCACCCCGAAGCCGAGGGCGATGGCCGCCGGGGAGGGCCGGACGGAGACCTCGAGCGGGAGGAACGGCGCCAGGACCTGAGGCAGGGCGAGCTGGACGGCGAGACCTGCGGCGGCGCCGGCCGCGCTGCCCAGGAGGCCCATCGCCGCGGCCTGGGCGAGATAGACCGCGAAGACCTCGCCGCTCGTGGCGCCCAGGCAGCGGAGCACCGCGATGGTTTCTCGTTTCCTCCGGATGAAGACCTGGATGGCGCTCGCGACCCCGATCCCGCCGAGCAGCAGCGCGATCAACGCCACCAGGCCCAGGAAACGCCCCAGTTGATCGAAGGAGTCCTTGAGGTCTTCCTGGTTGTCTCGGGCGGTGCGGACCCGGAGCTGGAGGGCGCGCAGGTCGGCCCGGGCGGGCCGGACCCGGCTCTCGGCGTCGGCGGTGTCCGGCAGTCGGATCAGCGCGGTGTAGGTGGCCCGGGAGCCGAAAGTGAGGAGGCGGGTTTCCCCCAGGTAGCGGGCCGCGATCCAGAGGCGCGGGCCAAAGGCCGAGCGGAGACTCAGGCTGCCTGGCAGGTTCTCCGCCACCCCCAGCAGGACGAAGCGGGATTCGCCCAGCGCGACGGTGTCGCCCGGCTCGGCGCCTAACGCCGTGAGAAACGAGGGTTCGGCGACCGCGAAACGCCCTTGCTGGAGCTGCGGCCAGATCCCCGGGGGATCGGTCTCGGGCTGGCTGTAGAAGGGGTACCCCGACTCCACCGCCCGGACCTGGACCAGCCGGGTGAGCCCGGACCGGGGGACGAAGGCCATGGCCGAGAAGCTGGTCGTGCGGGCGACCTCGCCGCCCTCGGCGAGGCGGGCGATCGCCGAGTCGGCGCGCGCCGGAAACGGCTCGTTGCCTGACACCGAAACGTCGGCGCCCAGGAGGGAGCGGGCCTGGCGGTCAACCGCGCGCTGGAGATTGTCGGCGAAGGAGGTGATCGCGGTGAGGGCGGCCACGCCCACCCCGATGGCCGCCGTCAGCGCGAGCACCCGGCGCCGGGCGGTGCGGGCCTCGCGGAGCGCCATGCGGAGCACGAAGCCGGGGCGGATCATCCGCTCCTCGCCCCTCCCGCCTCGTCCGCCACGACCCGCCCGTCGAGCAGCCGGATCACCCGCTCCGCCCGGCGCGCGAGCTCGGTATCATGAGTGACCAACACGGTGGTGGTCCCGAGCTCCCGGTTGAGCCCCAGCAGGAGCTCGATCACGGTCGCGCCGGTCACCTGGTCCAGGTTGCCGGTGGGCTCGTCGGCGAAGAGGATCCTGGGACGGTTGCTGAAGGCCCGGGCCACCGCCACCCGCTGCTGCTCGCCCCCGGAGAGCTGGGCCGGGTAGTGATGCTCCCGGCCCTCGAGCCCGACCCGGACCAGAAGCTCGTGGGCCCGGGCCTCCGCCTCCTCCCCCCGCAGCTCGAGCGGGACCTGGACATTCTCGCGGGCGGTGAGGGTGGGGATGAGGTGAAACGACTGGAACACGAACCCCACCTGCTCGCCCCGTAACCTGGCCAGCGCGTCCTCGTCCATTGCCGCAAGGTTCCGCCCGTCCACCCAGATCTCGCCCGCGCTCGGCCGGTCCAGCCCGGCCAGCAGCGCGAGGAGCGTGGTCTTGCCGCTGCCCGACGGGCCCAGAATGGCCACCACCGACCCCGCCGCGATCTCGAGCGTGATATCCTTGAGCACGGTGAGCGGGCGGCCGGCGGAGAGATATTGTTTGGTCAGGTGTTCACAGCGGATCACGGAGGGGCCGAAAA
>JBBIMQ010000324.1:0-3296 GCA_037444345.1 Gemmatimonadota bacterium
TGGGTGCCGCCAGGACGCCAGGGTGGCGCCGATCGCGGGAACGCGCTCCGCCGCTGCCAGCGTTTCGAGGGCGCGGAAGGGGAGCGCGGGGGTCGGCAGGCAGCCTGTCAGGCGCCTTGCGGGTGCCACCCCCTCGGCGGCTCCGCGGACCAGGGCCTGGAGATTGCGCCGGTCCTCGTCGTCGAACAGGAAGGCCAGCGCGCGAACGCGGCCGCCGCACCACCGGGCCAGGGCCGCCAGCCGCCGGCCGGCAACGGCGCGGACCACACCTTCGAGGAATCCGGGAGCGGGATGCCTGATTCCCGGGTCGAGCGGGTAGCCCCGGGCGGCGAGCGCTGCGGCCAGCGCCGCCAGGTCGGGTTCACGGGCGAGCGACTCCAGCGTGGCCCGGCGGAGGAGATGGGAGCGCCAGCCGGCCACCCGGGCGTTCACGTCGTCCCAGCGCAGCGTCATGCCGACTCCGCCAGCCAGCGGGCCACCTGCTGGGACAGCCGCTCCCAACGGGCCCCGAGCCGTGTCTCGAGGGAGAGGTCAACCGTGAGCCTCCCGTCCAGGCTGGTGATCACCGGACCGGTGGTCCGGGTGGGATCGAGTTCGAGCGACCAGTCCGCCCGGCGCGCCAGCCATTCCTCGATCGGCTCCCGCAGCACCGGTGGCGCCCGGACGACCGCGCCCTCATCGCCCAGATAGGTGGCCGCCTCGGTCAGGTCGCGCGTCAGGCTGGTGCGGTATTGGGGGCGCCGGAGAACCTCGGGCAGCCGGGCCCGGGTGAGCTCCAGAACGCTTGCGAGCTGCCGGTCCCGGCGCTCCAGCAGGGCGGACCGGCGAGCCCGGCGTTCGCGAGCGAGCTCGCGGCGGAGTTCCCCGCGCCGGCAGGCCTCGCGCTCCGCCACCGCGGTCGCCACCCGCCCGGCGACCCGCGCCCTGGCCTCGGCCACGATCCGCTCGGCCTCCTCCCTCGCCCGGGCGCGGCGGCGTTCCGCCTCGTCCTGGGCGCTCCGGATCAGGCTCGCGATCAGCTCGTTCAGCCCCACGGCCGGCTCACCCTCCTCCGCCTCGCAGCATGATCAGCATGGCGACCACGAAGCCCAGGATCACCATGGTCTCCGGAATCGCGAGCATGATGATCATCGTGGTCCCCAGCTCGGGCTTCTCGGCAAGGCTCGCCGCCGCGGCGGTGCCGATCCGCGATTGCGCCCAGGCGGTCGCGATGGCCGGAATCCCCACGGCCAGGGCGGCGCTCAGCGCGATCCAGAGAGTCTCCATCAGCTGCTCCTTTCCGGTCGGTCGGGCTAGGTCCGCCCGGGGGCGGACGGGGTCCAATGGGCAAACGGCCGGTACTGGAGGCCGCCCGGGCTGTAGAAGCGCCCGAAGAACTCCACGTAGTGGAGCCGCAAGGCATGGATGGTGGGGCTGAACAGGCCCAGCGCGAAATTCACCAGATGAAACAGCAGCGCGAACACGGTGCCGACCACCGCGCTCCCGGCGGCCCCTCCCAGGCGGTTGGCGACCACCGCCAGCATCACGGAGGCGGTGCCCAGCGCCATGATACGGGCGTAGGAGAGGATCTTGCCCAGCGTGGACAAGAGCTCCACCGGCGCCAGCAGTCCTTCGGCCAGCACGAGGAGCGGGAACGCGACCAGGAGCGCGATCGCTGCGGGCGTCAGCACGCCGCGGGGCAACACCTCGAGCGCCGCCAGCAGGGCCGCCACCAGCAACAGGACCATGACGGCGGAGAGGCCGCTGCCGATCGCCGCCCGCCGGCTCCGGCGAAGGCTTCCGATCACGCCCAGGCAGAGCCCCAGCACCACATGCACCGCGCCGAGCCCCAGAACCAGAATGAGGAACGGTTCGATGGCCTCGTGTCGCGCGAACCAGATGGGCCGCATTCCGAACCACCGGTGGCCGAGATCGCCCTGGAACTGGCGGCACAGGATCCCGAAGATGGAGGAGAACGCGGCGCACGCCCCGGCGATCTCGGAGGCCGCCCGGAGCCTGGATTCCGGTGCCGATCGGCGGCGGAGCAGCAAGGCGAGCCCGGCGAGGAGGAGCCCGTATCCCAGGTCGCCGAGCATGATGCCGAAAAACATCGGGAAGAAGACGGCCACGTAGGGCGTGGGGTCTATGGTGCCGTAGCGCGGCAGCGGGACCAGGCTCACCACCAACTCGAAGGGACGAAAGAGCCGGGGGTTGCGCAGCACCACGGGAGCCTCCTCGCCGTGCCAGAGCGATCGGTCCACCAGCAGGACTGCGAGATCTGGCCCGCCGCGCTCCTCGATCCGGCGCATGACCTTGGGGGCCAGCCGGGCGGGAACCCACCCGTCCAGGACGAAGGCCCTGGGGGTGACGCGGCTGAGCGGGTAGGCTTCCAGGCGAGCCAGCGCGTCGCCGGTCTCGAGCCAGGCGCGGTTGATCTGGTCCGCATAGCGCTCGCGCAGGGCGGCGCGTTCCGAGGCGGTCCGGTCGAGCTCCCCAGGGATACGGTCCAACCGCGCCAGCATCCGGGCCATCGCGTCGCCGAGAGAGGAGCCCTCGTAGCCCCTGGGAACTGGCATCTCCGCCAGCCGGATCTCGTCCAGCAAGCGTTCCACCTTGGGGGCCCGGCCGGCGGGAACCAGGATCAGCAAGGCGACCTCGCCGTC
Organism: Gemmatimonadota bacterium; assembly: GCA_037444345.1. Taxonomy (GTDB): domain Bacteria; phylum Gemmatimonadota; class Gemmatimonadetes; order Gemmatimonadales; family GWC2-71-9; genus JADJOM01. The sequence continues at coordinate 2,643 of JBBIMQ010000324.1, forward strand.
AGGCAGTGGATTGGCCCGAATCTCGAAGCCATCGCCGATCGCCTGCGCCAGGAGCTCGCGGATCCGGGGTACCTGGGAGGCCTGCGACGCCTGAACCACCACGTAAAAGGGCCGGAACCCGGCGCCTCCGGTGCGAGGAGGGAGGAGTCCCGCGAAGGCCGCGAAGGCCTGCCGGTACTTGAGCAACAGGGCCCGCTCCTCCTCGAGCGCGGAAGTGCGCTCCGCGAGTCGCCGGGCCTCGCGGTGCACCCGTCGCGCGAGACGGGCCCAGCGAGCCAGGTCGGAAACCGAGGCCGCCGCTGGCTCGCCCCGGGCGGGCACCCGGGGCGCCGGGAGCTGGAGCAGGGTGCGTGCGGCTGACAGATCGTCGAGAATTCGCCGGAGCTGGCGCCGGCGCCGCTCCTGGGCCGGCGTGAGCGCAGCGGGGGCGAGCGGCCCGGTGGCCGGCGGTGGGACCAGGTGAACCACGCCCAGGTCCTGCAACAATTCGAGCATCGGCTCCAGCGCCTCGCGCGGCCCCATGATCCGGATTCGGGACATTTCGAGGATCATGGTGGCATTCCCTCTCCCTGATCTCCTTCGGGAGCCAGGAGCAGCGCGATCACCGCAGCGATCGGCAGCAGGGTTGCGACCAGAACGTAGGCGGTAATCGAC
>JBBIMQ010000325.1:0-3293 GCA_037444345.1 Gemmatimonadota bacterium
ATGAGCCGGGTGCTGCTCACATTGAGGCCCAGCCGGAGCAGGGTGATCAGGAGCAGAAGACTCGGGAAGATGCTGAACTCCAGCGGATCGCGAGAGGACAGCGCGACCAGCAGCACCACAATCGAGAGCGCGATGCTCAGCGCGAGCAGGGCGTCGAGGAGGAACGGCGGGAGCGGCATGACCAGCAAGGCCACCACGACCACGACGCCGATCGCCAGCCACGACTCGGCCCCGCTTGAGAGGAGCCGCCGGCTTGCGGGCGCGGTTCCCGTCCCGCCTTCAGGGCGCCGGGCGCTCCCGGTGCCGCCCGGGACCGCGATCGGCCGGGTGGCGGTCGCTGGTCCCGCCGTCGCCAGCGCGGTCATGGGGCCCTCGACTCAGGCGCCGCCATCCCGCCCGACGGGAGGCGGCCGCGCTGGCGGTACACCCAGGCCAGGATCTGCGCGACCGCCGCGTAGAGTGCCGGGGGGATCATCTGCCCCACCTTGCCCGTCGCGAGCAGTGCTCTGGCCGTCGGCCGGTCCTCCACGATGGGCACCCCCGCCTGGCTCGCGATGGCGCGGATCCGCTCGGCCAGTTTCCGCTCGCCCATCGCCACCACGATCGGCGCGGGGGCGATCGCGGCATCGTACCGGAGCGCCACCGCGATGTGAGTCGGATTGACGATCACCACGTCCGCGCGCGGTACCGCCTGGAGCATGCGTTGTCGGGCCCGGGCGCGGGCCACCGACCGGATCCGGCTCTTGACCAGCGGATCGCCCTCGGTTTCCCGTTGCTCGCGGATCAGCTCGTCGCGCGTCATCCGCAGGCTGCGCTCGTACCGGAAGAGCTGGAAGCCGTAGTCCAGCCCGGCCACCACCAGGAACGCGAGGCCAGTGGCCAGGGCGAGCCGGAGCGCCAGCGACCGCAGCGCCGCGAGGATCGCGGCCGGGTCCGCCTGGGTCAGGGCCGTGAGCTCGGGCCAGCCACGCCGCAGCACGAGCCAGGTCACCGATCCCAGGGCCGCCAGCTTGAGGAGCGACTTGAGCAGGCTGGCGGGCGCCTCGAGGCTCACGAGCCGCTTGAGCCCGGCGGCCGGGCTGAGCCGCGACCAGTCGGGCGCCAGCGGTGTGCCTGACACCACACCCCTGGTCTGGAGCAGATTGGCCAGCACCACGGTAGCCGTCACCATCAGGGCGAAGGGCAGCAGCGCCAGCAGCACCCCCAGGATCACCCCGCGCAACCACGCCGTGGCGCCCGCGAGCGTAAGCGGTCCCGCCGATAGGGCTTGCGCCGCCTCACGAAAGAGGCGGAGCACCTGCCACGCCAGGCCCGTGCCCGCCGCGCTCGCCAGCGCCACCGTGCCGCCGAGCAGTACCACGGCCGCCGAAAGCTCGGCGCTCCGGGCGACCCGCCCCTCCTCCCGGGCCTGCTGGCGCCGCCGGGGGGTGGGCTGCTCGGTGCGCTCCTGGGCGCTCGCTGTCTCGTCGGCCATCTCAGTGCGAGGGCAAGGGCGGACGGAAGCCGTCCAGCACGGTCCGGATCGTGGCGGGAAGGCCGTGCATCCAGCCGTGCATGGCCGACGCCACCACCTCGAGCGAGGCCCCCAGCATCACCAGGCCCACCGCGATGCTCACGGGGAACGAGACCAGCATGGTGTTCACCTGGGGGACGGCCCGCCCCACGATGGCCAGCGCCACCGTGGTGACGAACAGGGCACCCATGACCGGGGCCGCCGCCTGGAGCGCCGTGGTGAACAAGGAGCCGAGCAGCCCCGCCGCGGCCCGAGCGCCGTCCCCGGCCATCGGAAGTCCCGGCGGGACGACGCGGAGACTCTCGGCGAGACCCGCGATGAGCATCACATGCCCTCCCGCGCTCAGATAGACCAGGAGTGCGAGGAAGGTCTTGAGCTGCCCGACCCCCGAGACCGGCGTGTCCGGGGTGGGCAACAGCGCCGGCCCCAGGGACAGACTCATCTGGAGGGACAGCACTTCACCGGCCAGCGCCGCCCCCTGGACCAGCACGGCGGCCGTGAGCCCGATCGCCGTGCCAATGGCGAATTCGAGCAGCATCGGCAGCGGGATGGCGAACGGCTGCTCCGGTGCCCCGGCTGCGGGGGCCAGGGGCACCAGCAGCAGCGCCAGGGCCACCGTGACCGCGCCGCGCGCTACCAGGGGCAGCGTGCTCAGGGACCAGAGCGGGGCCACCGCCATGAGGCCGCCCACGCGGGCCGTCACCAGGACGAGGGCCGGCCACCGGTCCGGCGCCAGCACGCCGAAGAAGGGGTCGCTCATCAGGCAGCGAGCGTCGGCAGCGCCCGCAGAATGCCGACCAGGTATTCGAGCAGTTGGTTCAGCATCCAGGGCATGACGAGAAGAAGGACCAGCGCCATCAGCAGGAGCTTCGGAATGAACGTCAGGGTCTGCTCCTGGACCTGGGTGATGGCCTGCAGCAGGCTCACCACCAGGCCAGTGCACAACGCGGTCAGGAGCAGCGGAGCGCTCACTACCAGACCGAGCAGGACGGCCCGCCGGATCAGCTCGAGCGCCAGGGTCGCCGACATGGGATCACCCGAAGCTCGCGACCAGATTCTGCACGACGAGGGTCCACCCGTCGGCCAGCACGAACAGCAGCAGCTTGAGCGGCAGCGAGATCATCATGGGCGGGAGCATGAACATGCCCATGCTCATCAGCACCGACGCCACGATGAGATCCACCACCACGAACGGCAGGAAAATCACGAAACCCATCTGGAACGCGGAACGGAGCTCGCTGGTCACGAAGGCGGACACCACCGTGACGGTCGGGAGATCTTCCACGCTGTCCACTGGCGCGGCCCCGCTCAGACTCGCGAAGGTGCCGAGATCCTGCGCCCGGGTATGGGCCAGCATGAACCCGCGGAACGGCTTGAGCGCACGGGTGTACGCCTCGGCCTGGGTGATCTGGCCGTCGAAGTAGGGCTGGAGCGCGGTCCGGTGCGCGTCCTCAAGGACGGGGTGCATCACGGTCCCCGTGAGCAGGACGGCCACGGCGACGAGCAACTGGTTCGGCGGTGTCGTCTGAGTGCCGAGGGCCGAGCGGAGAAACTGCAGGACGATCAGGATCCGGGTGAAGCTGGTCATCAAGAGGAAGAGGGCGGGGAGCAGGGTGAGCGCCCCGAGGAAGACCACCAGCCCCACCGTGCCGGTGAGCTGGAGGCCGCTCCCGCTCGGCCCCAGCCGGATCTCCACCTGCGGCAGGGCGGGACCGGCGATGGCGGGTGCGGGGAGCGCCTCGCGCGCCGCGGGGCGGGCCTGGGCCAGCAGCGGCGCGGG
>JBBIMQ010000326.1:0-3255 GCA_037444345.1 Gemmatimonadota bacterium
CCACCGCCACCGTGAACCGCCGGGCACGGATCGCGGGGAGATCGAGCTGGGGGAGCCGGAGGAGCCGATCGAGGTGCCGTTCGACGGCCCCGGGATCCTCCCGGTAGCTCCCGATGCCGTCCCAGCCCCTGCGCCTTGGGCCCCGCTCGGCCAGCGCCCGCACGGCGGCGCCGGCCGCTCCGTCCAGGAAGATCCCGTCGGGGCCCACCAGCTTGAGCGCGTTCCACTCGATGGGGTTGTGGCTCGCGGTGAGGATCAGACCGGCGCCGGCGCCGTGATACTCGACCGCGAGCTGCACGGTGGGCGTGGGCACGAGTCCCACGTCAATCACCTCCGCGCCGACCGACATGAGCCCGGCGGCCGCGGCGCGGGCGAACATCGCGCCGCTGGTTCGCGCGTCGCGGCCCAGGACCACGGCCGGCTTCCCCTGGTCGAGGGCCCATTCCCCCAGGGCTGCGGCGTGGCGAGCCACCAGCTCGGGGGTGAGGTCCTTTCCCACAATCCCCCGCATGCCGGAGACACTCACCATCAAGGTGTCGGACATGGGCGTGAAGTTAACCCCGGCCCGGTCGCGCGGGAGCCGGGCGCGGGCACGGGGGGCAGGAAGCCCGCCGTGTCGCCCCGGGCCGGTCGCAGGCGGGGGGGGGCGCGGTGCAGGTCCCGGCTTGCCGGGTGGCCTACCCCTGGCCCGGGTTCGAGTCGGGGACCGGGAGGGCCCCCGGGTTCGGAAACGCGGCCAGGAACGCTTCGACGACCTCGGGGTCGAAGTGGGTGCCGGCATGATCCCGGAGCTCCTGGAACGCCCGGGCCGGGCTCACCGGAGTGCGGTAGGACCGGTCGGTGGTCATGGCGTCGAAGGCGTCGGCCACGGCGACCACCCGCGCGGCCCAGGGGATACGGTCCCCCCGCAGGCCGTCCGGAAACCCGCAGCCGTCAATCCGTTCGTGGTGGGACCGGACCGCGCTCAGGACCACGGGATTGTCCCGCGCGATCGGCACCAGGATCCGTTCGCCCAGGACGGGATGCTCGGTGATCGAGGTGAATTCCTCTTCCGACAGCGGCCCCGGCTTGCGCAGCACCGATTCGGGGATCCCCAACTTGCCGATGTCGTGGAGGTCGCCGCCCAGGCCGACATCCTCCAGCGCCCTCGTGGCGTAGCCGAGCTGGGCGGCGATCGCAACGGCGTAGCGGGCCACCCGTTTCGAGTGACCGCGGGTGTAGGGATCCTTGGCGTCGAGCGCGCGGGCCAGCGTCTGCACTCCCTCCAGGAAGGTCTTCCGCAGCCGGTCGGCCTGGTCCCGCACCAGCTGCTCGAGGTGCTCCTGGTAGAATCGGTTCTGGATCAGAAGGTCGCGCTTCTCGAGGGCGCGGAGGACGCGGGAGCTGATCTCGCCGGCCAGGGCCGGCTTGGTCAGGTAGTCCAGGGCACCGGCCTGGAGGCAGGCCACGGCGGTGTCCGCTTCGCGGACGCCGGAGAGCATCACCACCGCCGTGTCAGGGTAGCGGCGCTGGAGTTCCCGGAGGAGCCCGAGACCGTCGAGCCCCGGCATGGCGACGTCGGCCACCACCAGCGGGAGCTCGCCGGTCTGGTCGAGCAGGCGCAAGGCGTCGTCGCCACTGGCGGCCTCGAGCGCCGCGAGGCCGAGGTGATCGAGAACGCGGCGAATCGCCCGGCGCACCTCCGCATCGTCGTCCACGATCAGGCAGTGGATCCGGGCGTGCTTGGAGTCCGGCGGCATCCCCAGATGATAGGCGTGGACGGGGGGACGAGGCGTCCGGCGCCCGGGAAGGTCTCGGGTCATGGCAGGCTCCAGCCCTCGGCGCGCGGCGGCCAGGGACCGAGATGAGCTACCACCATATGGCGCCTCTGACCGACTCTGGCGGTGAGCGGCATCACCGCTCTTCGCCCCGGCTGGCCCCGCGCCCGTTGGTCGCCCAGCGAGGGTCCCCCGCCGCCGCTCCGCCCCGGTCCGGATTGCCTAGAGCTGCACCGGCAGCTGCCCCGGATCGGGGAAGGCCGCGAGGAAGGCCTCGACGACCTGGGGATCGAACTGGGTGCCGGCTACGTGCTGGAGCTCCTGGCACGCCTCGGCGGGGTCGCGAGGATTGCGGTAGGCCCGGCTCGTGGTCATCGCGTCGAATGCATCCGCCACACAGACGATGCGGGCCTCGAGGGGGATGCGCTCGCCGGCCAGCCCATCGGGGAAACCGAGACCATCCATCCGCTCGTGATGGTGCCTCACGATCCGGAGCACCGCGGGGGTATCCCTGGCGAGCGGCGCCAGAATGCGCTCGCCTAGCACCACGTGCTCGGTGACATGGGCCCACTCTTCCGGGGTGAGCGGCCCCGGCTTGTTGAGCACCGATTCCCGCGTGCCGATCTTCCCGATGTCGTGCAGTTCCGCCCCGAGCCGGATCTCCTCCAGCCGGTCGCCGGTGAAGCCGAGCCGGACGGCGGTCTTCACCGCATACCGGCTCACCCGCAACGAGTGTCCGCTGGTATAGGCATCCTTCGCTTCCAGAGCGTGCGCCAGGGTCTGGACACCCTGGAGAAAGAGCTCCTTGATGCGGGCGGACTGGGCCCGCACCCGGAGCTCGAGCGTTTTCTGGTAGAAGCGCTTCTGCAGCAGCAGCTCGCGTTTCTCCAGGGCCTTGGCCACGCGAACCCGCACCTCGTCCATGGTCATCGGCTTGGTGATGTAGTCGAGGGCACCCTTCTCGAGGCAGGCGACGGCCAGCTTTACGTCCGCGACCCCGCTCAACATGAGCACCGCGGTATCGGGGAAGCGGCGCAGGACCTCCTCCAGCAGCGCCACGCCGTCCAGCCCGGGCATGCGAATGTCGCTGATGATGAGCGGGACCTCGCCGTGGCTCGCCAGATAATCCAGCGCCGCCTCGCCGCTCGGCGCCTCGGCCGGGAGGAGCCCGAGGTGCTGGACCATCCGCGCCACCGCGTGGCGCACATCGCCGTCGTCGTCCACCACCAGCGCGCGCGGCGCCAGGCTCGGCGGGCCGGGCAGTTCGGCCCCATGTTCAGACCTCATCCGGAACCTCGCTCTGGCGGGTCAGCGCTCGGCTTGCCGCTCGGTGCCCGCCCGGTATACGTTCCGCCACCTCGCGCCCGCTCCGATGACCCGGATCTTCGACAGCGACCGCAGCGGCGGCTTCGGCACCCGCGCCGTGCACGCGGGCCAGCGGCCCGCCCCGCTGGCCGGCGCGGTCATGACCCCGATCGACCAGACATCCACCTACGTG
>JBBIMQ010000327.1:0-3245 GCA_037444345.1 Gemmatimonadota bacterium
CCGTGGCGCCCTGGATTCGAGTCCCCAGCCGGCAGGTTCCCGCCGCAATCGCGGTGCTCTATGCCCTCTTCGGCGCGCTCTGGATCTTCCTCTCCGATTCCCTCTGGGCTCGTTTCGAAAACCTGCCGATCGCTCAGCTCGCGCTGATCCAGACGGTCAAGGGGCTGGCGTACGTAGGGCTCTCGGCCGGACTCCTCTACTGGCTGGTGCGCCGCGCGCTCCGACAGGTGGAAGAGTCGGAACGCCAGCGCAGCGAGTACGAGACGCGCTACCGCCAGGTGTTCGAGCGCAGCTCCTCGGTTTGCTGGCTGCTCGATGCCGAGACCCTCCGGATTCTCGACGCCAACCCGGCCGCGGTCCGGTTCTACGGCTGGCCGCGCGAGGAACTGGTGGGCAAGCGCGTGACCGAAATCAACGTGCTGGCGGAGGAGCGGATTCGCGCCCTGGTGCAGGAGGCGCACGCGGAGCGCCAGGGTGTCTTCCTGGTGCGGCACCGAGTCCGCTCGGGGGAGATCCGCGATGTCGAGATTCACTCGAGCCCGATGGACCTCGGCGGGCGGCGGGTGCTCTTTGCCATCATCCACGATGTGACCGACCGGGTGCGGGCGGAGCGCGCTCTGGCCGAGTCCGAGGCCAGCCACCGCCGCGTGCTCGAGGAAGCCTCGGACGCCATTCTGATCTGCAACCGGAGCGGGACGATTCTCCAGGCCAACTCGCGGGCCGCCGAACTCCTGGGCCGCCCCGCCAGCGAGCTGAGCGGAGTCCGGCTGGGCGAGTTCCTGCCCGAGGAGCCGCTGCCCCTGCACGCCGGCTCGGGCGGGGGAGCGGGACCGGCGGCTCCGGTCCTCCTCGACCGCCGGCTGCGGCGCGCCGATGGAAGCTTCGTCACCGTCGAGGTGAGCGCCCGCGAGCTGGGCGACGGGAGGCTCCAGGCGATCGTGCGGGACATCTCGGAGCGGCGGCGGCTGGAGGAGCAGCTCAGGCAGGCGCAGAAGATGGAGGCGGTGGGACAACTCACGGGTGGCATCGCCCACGATCTCAACAACCTCCTCACCATCGTGCTCGCCAACAGCGAGCTGATCGCGGGGGCCCTCCCGCCGGGCCGCGACGACCTCCGGGGGGAGCTGGAGGAGCTCCAGGCCGCGGCCCGGCGGGGAGCCAGCATGATCCGGAAGCTGCTCTCGTTCAGCCGCAAGGCCACGCTTGCCTTCCAGGTGCTCGATCTGGGGCGCGTGGTGGCCGATCTGGTGCAGACGCTCCGGCGCCTCCTTCCCGAACACATCGAGATCCGGCTCCGGCCCCCCGCGGAGCCGGTCCGGGTGCTGGCGGATGCGGGGGCAATCGAGCAGATCGTGCTCAACCTCGCCACCAACGCGCGCGACGCCATGCCCGGGGGCGGGACCCTTGCGCTCGAGGTGCAGGTGGCTCAGATCACCGCGCCGCCCCAGGGCACAGCGCCCGGCCCGTACGCCTGCCTCGTGGTGAGGGACACCGGGACCGGCATGGATGAGGCAGTCCGGGACCGTGTGTTCGAACCGTTCTTCACCACCAAGCCACCGGGGAAAGGCACGGGTCTTGGCATGGCCATGATCTACGGCCTCGCCAGGCAACACGGCGGCTTCGTGAGCCTCGACACGGCCCCGGGAAAGGGCACGACCGTGCGGGTTTGCTTCCCTCTCTCCCGAGACGACGTCCCGCCCGTTCCGCCGGCCACGCCGCCGGAGCGGCCCAAACACGGCACCGAGCGCATTCTCCTGGTGGAGGACGAGGAGGGACTGCGGCACGCGGCCACCAGGGCGCTCGAGCGGCTGGGCTACCGCGTCGCCACCGCCTCGGATGGACTGGAAGCGCTGGAGCTGGTGCGACAGGGGGCCGAGGTCGATCTGATCATCACCGACGTCGTGATGCCCAAGCTGAGCGGCGTGGCGCTGTACCGGCGGCTGAAGGAGGAGGGGAGGAAGGTACGGTTCCTCTTCACCACCGGATACGGCGGGCACGCCTTCGGGTCCGGCGAGCTCGCGGCCGGCGAGGTACCGCTCCTGGAGAAGCCCTGGAGCCTGGACGACCTCGCGACCCGGGTGCGCGAGGTGCTGGATGGAGCGCCAGGCTGACGCCGAAGGCGGGGCGGCCTGCGTGGTGCGCGCCGGGGGCGGGCTCCTCGCCCTGAGCGGACTGGCGCTGCTGGCCTGCGCCGCGCTCCACCCGATCTTGCCGGTCACGCCGGAGGGTGACCTCGCGATCATTGGCGCGACGGCCCGCTGGTATCCGATTCATGTTGGGCTCCTTGTCGCCACCGGCGGCATCATCGCCGGAATCTGGTCCCTGGTACCGGGCACGTCCCGGCTGCACCGGACCCTGGCCCCGTCAGCCGCAGCTTTGGTGGCGCTGGGGCAGGCGCTGAACGGCGTCAACATCGCGTACATGCTGGGGGCGGCGCCGGAGTACGCCCGGCTCTTCGCCGCCGGGGCTTTCGAGGTCGCCGCCCCCTACCACGCCGGCCACCTGGCGGTGGTGATGGCCGGACGGCTGGGCGCGATGCTGGTGAGCCTGGGTGCGGGCCTCTGGGCCTGGCTCGGCTTCCGGAGTGGTGAGCAGCCGCGCTGGATCCCGTGGCTGGCCGCCCTTGCCGCGCTGGCCGGCCTTCCGGGGGCCCTGCTGGCCCGGCCCGGGCATCCGCTCATGCTCACCGGGATCGGCGCGATGGCGGCGTGGGGCGTGGTCGCAGGAGGGAAGCTGGCCCTGCGGCCGCGCCTGGACAGCGGCGCGGCGTGAGCGCGGGCGGCCGCGCTCGCTCGAGGGTCAGCGGTGTCGCATCAGCGCGGCGAGCTCGCCCTCGATAGCCTCCAGTTGCCGCGCGCCTTCCTGCTGATCCAGCTCGGTTTCCGGGGCCGGAACCCCGTTCCGGCTGAACAGCGTGGCGACCAGTGCGTCGGTGTAGCCGACCACGGCCACCGCGATCCCCTTGTCGAGAACCGCGTTGAGGCGGAGAATGATGGCCATCGCCTGGCGAGGCCGGAGCCCCGCGAGCACCGGCCCGATCCGGCGAATCAACAGCTCGCGCAGATACTGGATCTCCTCCACGATCTCGCCGGCCGCGAGGCCGCGAGCGGTGCCGGAACGGCCGTAGTGTTCGCAGGCGTGGAGCCAGACCTCCGTGACCTCCCGCCGCAGGGGGCCGACGGTCTCGATCAGGATGTCCAGCAGGATGCGGAGCTCGCGTTCGATGAGCGGGGCAGGCCTAGTCC